>CABQNA010000187.1 GCA_902465425.1 uncultured Collinsella sp. | reverse complement strand
AATAAAGCCGGCAAGCCACGAAGTCGCGGCCGCGCCGCTCTTGGCGGCAGGCGCCTTGGGAGCAGACGCCTTGGGACGATCGGACACGATTAAGCCTCCTCGGTCTTGCTCAGTCCACCAAACCTACGGTCGCGGCCCTGATAGGCCAAAATGGCGTTGACAAGACCCCAACGATCAAAGTCGGGCCAAAAGGTATCGGTGACATAAAACTCGGAATAGGCAACCTGCCACAGCAGATAGTTCGAAAGGCGAAGCTCGCCGGAGGTTCGAATCACAAGCTCAGGATCGGGTAGCCCAGCGGTGTACAGGTGCGAAGCAACCACATCATCGTCGATAGCGGCCGGATCGATCTTTCCGGCAGCGGCATCGAGCGCGATCTGACGGACAGCACGGGTGATCTCGGCACGGGCTCCGTAGTTGACGGCAAGTGCCAGCGTCATGCCGGTATGGTCGGCACACTCGGCAAGACCTCGCTCAAAGACATCGCGGGTCTTCTTGGGCAGTGCGGAAATATCGCCCAAAAAGACAACGCGCACGTTTTCGCGCTTAAGCAGCGGCAGCTCATCGATAAACGTCTTAGCAAACAGATGCATTAAAACGTTGACCTCATGCTGCGGACGATTCCAGTTTTCGGTGGAAAACGCATAGGCCGAAAGGACGTCGACGCCCAAACGCACGCATGCGGTAATAATCTCGCGCAGGGAGACGATACCGGCCTTGTGTCCCTCGGTGCGGGCAAGACCGCGCGCCGTGGCCCAGCGACCGTTACCGTCCATGATGCACGAAATATGATGCGGAATCTTATTGAGGTCAAGGTCGGAAAAACCGACGCCCGCAGGGGCGTCGGCAAAGTACTCGACCAGTTTGTTCTCGTCGTATTGCACCTTAGATCTCCATGACCTCGGCTTCTTTTTCCTTCAGAAGCTCCTCGACCTTGGCAACATACTCATCGGTATGCTTCTGGACCTTGGCCTGCTCGCGACGGACATCGTCCTCGGTGAGCTCTTCGTCGCGCTCGAGCTTGTTATTAAAGTCGCGACGGATGTTGCGAATGGAAACCTTGGCCTGCTCGGCATACTCGCGGCACTCCTTGACGAGCTCGCGACGACGCTCCTCGGTGGGAGCCGGGAACGGCAGGCGCACGACGGTACCGTCAGAGTTGGGAGTAATACCCAGATCGGAAGCGCTGATGGCCTTCACGATTGCGTTGACGAGAGCCTTGTCCCAGGGCTCGATGAGCAGCATGTGAGCCTCGGGGGTCTTAACGGCGGCAACCTGGGTAACCGGCGTGGGAACACCGTAGTAATCGACCGAGATATCGGACAGAATGTTAGCGTTGGCGCGGCCCGTGCGAACCTTGGAGAAGTTGTGCTTGAGGGACTCGAGCGACTTGTCCATGTGGACGGTGATGTTCTCTACCATGCTTAATCCTCCTGATAGACGAGCGTGCCGACGGGCTCACCCGAAAGCGCGCGCTTGACGGTGTCCTCGCCATCGATGTTGAGGACCAAAATCGGCATACGGTTATCCTGGCACAGTGCCGTAGCCGTAGAATCCATAACCTGCAGACCGCGGACGAGAACCTCGTGATAGGTAATCTTGTCAAAACGGACGGCATCGGCGCACTTGACGGGATCCTTGTCGTAGATGCCGTCAACCTTGGTGGCCTTAATCAGAATCTCGGCACCGATCTCGCAGGCACGAAGAGCCGCGGCGGTGTCGGTCGTAAAGTACGGATTGCCCGAACCGGCGGCAAAAATAACGACGTTGCCCTTGGAAAGGTGGTTGATGGCGCGACGGCGAATATAGGGCTCGCAGATCTCGTTCATCTGGATAGCGCTCATCACACGGCAGGGAACATCGTTGTGCTCGAAGGCATCCTGCAGGGCGAGGGCATTCATAACGGTTGCCAGCATGCCCATGTAGTCGGCCTGGGCGCGTTCCATGCCACCGGCAGCGCCGGCCATGCCGCGGAAAATGTTGCCGCCGCCGACAACAACACCGACCTCGTGACCAACGGCGAGCAGTTCCTTGACCTGCTTGGCAAGATGATCGGTAATCTTGGGGTCGATGCCATATTGGCCGTCGCCCATCAGTGCTTCGCCGGAAAGCTTCAGAAGCACGCGTTTATATCGGATGTCGGACAAAGCGATCCTCCTTTAATTAGACTCTCAATATGATAGCAAAGGCTCTGATAAGAGCCATGAAAAAGCAGGCTGTGAGTAAAACCCACAGCCTGCTCATTACCAGCTACAAGAGCTTATTTACTCGCCACGGACCAGACGGTCGAAGGCAACAACGGTAATGGTATCGCCGAGCTCTTTGGAGACCTGCTCAGCGTACTTCTTGATGGTGAGGGAGCTGTCCTTGATGAACTCCTGCTCGGTGAGCACGGACTGCTTGTAGAACTTCTCCAGACGGCCAACAGCCATCTTCTCCTGAATAGCCTCGGGCTTGCCGGACTCGGCAGCCTGAGCCATGTAGATCTCCTTCTCGTGCTCGACGGTCTCGGCCGGAACCTGATCGCGGGTAGCGCAGATCGGGGCGACGGCGGCAACCTGAAGGGCAACATCGTGAGCGAAGGTCTTGAAGGACTCGGCCTGAGCGGTCTCGGCCTTCTCGAAAGCGAACTCGACGAGGACGCCGATCTTACCACCCATGTGGATGTAAGAAGCAAGAGCGCCGTTCTCGACCTTGCGGGCGGAGAAACGAGCGATCTTCATGTTCTCGCCCATGATGTGAATCATCTCGGTGAGCTCGGAGGAGACGGTCTCCTCGCTCATCGGCTTCTCGAGCAGAGCATCGACATCGGCCGGCTCGGTGGTAGCGACAACCTCGGCGACCTTGGAAGCAAAGCCGGTGAACTTGGCGTTGGAGCCGACGAAGTCGGTCTCGCAGGAAAGCTCGAGCAGAGCGCCGGACTTGCCGTCCTCGGAGACGAACGCGGCGACAGCGCCCTCGTTGGTCTCACGGCCAGCCTTCTTGGCAGCCTTGGCGAGGCCGTTCTTGCGCAGAACGTCAACAGCGACGTCCATGTCGCCGCCAGCCTCAACGAGAGCCTTCTTGCACTCCATCATCGGGGAGTCGGTCATCTCGCGGAGCTGCTTGACCATAGCGGCAGTAATCTGGGCCATTGTGGTTCCTTTCAAAGAGATGAAAAAGACTTAAATAGGACTGATTTACTCGGCCTTGGGCTCAGCGGCCATCTCGGCCTCGGAGACCTGCTCCTTGCCGGAGCCAGCGAGGCAGGCGTCAGCCATGAGCTCGCACATAAGGGTGACAGCGGAGATAGCGTCATCGTTGCAGGGGATGCCGTACTCGACCTCGTCGGGATCGGAGTTGGTGTCGATCA
>CABQNA010000186.1 GCA_902465425.1 uncultured Collinsella sp. | reverse complement strand
TGGCGGCCGCCATTATGAACGCGCTGCTCTACCAGATCACGCGCCCAGGCGGCCCGAAGTGACGGCCCCCGCATCCGCGCCGGCGCTGCGCATCTTCGCCGGCACCACCGAGGGCCGCCTCCTGTGCGAATGGGCGAGCGGGGCGGGAATCCCCGCCCGTGCCTACGCGGCAACCGAGTACGGAGGCGAGCTTTTGGGCGAGCTTCCGGGCATCGAGGTGCATGCGGGCAGGCTCGACGAGGCCGACATGGAGCGTGAGCTTTCCGGCGCGCGCATCGTCGTCGACGCCACGCACCCCTTCGCTACGCTCGCAAGCGGCAACATCCGGGCCGCTTCGCTCGCCGTGGGTGCACGATGCCTGCGCCTTACGCGCCCGGTCGAGGCGCTGCCCAAAGGCGTCGTGTCGGTCGCGTCGATCGCCTGCGCGGCGCGCTTTCTCTCCGAGAACCCGGGTCGCGCGCTTCTCACGACGGGGAGCAAGGAGCTTGCTCCCTACACGCGCGTCGCCGATTTCGCGGAGCGCTTCTTCGTGCGTGTACTCCCGCTGCCCGATGCTATAACGAAGTGCATCGACGCGGGGTTTTCGCCGTCGCACGTCATCGGCATGCAGGGGCCCTTCACCCGCGAGCTCAACGAGGCGATGCTTCGGCAGGTGGGCGCCCAGTGGCTTGTGACCAAGGACTCGGGAACCGTAGGCGGCACGGCCGAGAAGCTCGCCGCCGCGCGTGACGCGGGAGCGCGCTGCATCGTGGTCACCCGTCCCGCCGAGGGAGGCGGGGCCCTTTCGCTTCGGGAAGTGGAAGACGCGCTCTTACGGGAGTTCGCGCGCTAGGCGCTCGCCGCGCCTACGCGCCATCCCGCCCGCGAGGAGGAGCGCCCCGAGCAAGCTCGACCCGTACAAGCCCGTCATCCACCAATAGCTCGAGGACGACGCCCGGAACTGGCGTAAACAGCCCTTCAATGAGTTGCGGTGAAATAGCGTCTGTTTTTGCTGCTAGAGAGCATATCCAGTCCCTAATTCACCGCAACTTGTTGGTGGTGGCTTACTGGTAGCGTAGGCACTCCACCGGGTCGAGCTTTGCCGCGCGGCGAGCGGGGTAGTAGCCAAAGATTACGCCGATTCCGACGGAGACGGCGAAGGCCAGCAGCACGGTGGCGATTGAAAAACTCGGTGTGATTTGCCCGCTGGCACCGAGCTCGCCAAGAATCCCGGATCCGGAGGCAAACATCGCGAGGCCCCATGCCAGCAGATAGCCAATCAGGACACCTAGCAGTCCGCCGGTGACGCACAGCGCCGAGGATTCGGCCAAAAACTGCGCGGTGATATCGCGACGGCTTGCGCCCAGAGCGCGGCGGATGCCGATCTCGCGGATGCGCTCAGTCACGTTGGTGAGCATCATATTCATAATGCCGATACCGCCGACAAGTAGCGAGATGCTGGCGACAGCACCCATGATGAGCGAGAACGCGCCCATAAAGGAGTTGAGCGCATCGATGGCGCTTTTCATGGAGGTCGCCGATACGCTGTCGTACTCATCATCGTCCGCGATGCCCTTCATCGCGCGCACCTTGGACTCGATGGTCTTACAAAGCTCATCCATGTCCGTGCCCTCGGCGGCGAGTGCCGTCACGCTGGGGAATGAAGGATTCTCGTCACCAAACAGGCCGGAGATGGTTTCGCGTGGCATATACAGCGTGAGCGAGCCCATGGAGTCGCTGCCACCATCTATCACGCCTACAATCTGCACTTCGCCGTTGGACACCTTGATGGTTTTCCCCAGCGCATCCTGTTCGTTGCCGTACAGCTGATCGGCGCCGCCGCGGCTGATGAGCGCCACGCGCGAGCCTGATTGAGACTCGGCCTGGGAATAGGTACGCCCCGCAACGAGCTTGCCGGCCCCCACCGCGTCGAGCATGTCGCTATCGACGCCCTGCGCCATGACGGTATAGCTTTTATCGCCGGTCTTGTACTCGGTGTACGCGCTGTCGACAATGCCGATCTGCTCTATCTGCGGCACCAGTTTTTGAAGTTTCTCGATGTCCGACTCGGTGAGTTCTTGGGACGAATAGATCTGAACCATACGTGCCGCATTGAGGCCCAGACTGTTGACCAGGCTGTTTTGGATGCCGCCGATGAGCGAAGTCATGGCGATTACCGAGGCGATGCCGATGACAATGCCCAGGATGGTGAGCAGGCTGCGCCCCTTGTTGGCTTCGAGCGAGTGAAGGGCTTCCTGGATGAGATCGCGGGCGCTCATGCCACCACTCCTTTCGGCGGGTTGGCGGAGGCGGAAATCATGGGCAGGCTATCTACGGCGCTGCGCAGGGTCCGCGGTGCATGTGGAATATACGCGCCGTCGCGAATGCGACCGTCGCGGATGGTCACGGCACGGTCGGCCTCGGCGGCGATGCCGGGGTCGTGTGTGATAAGCACGATGGTCTTGCCGCGCTTCTGGAGCTTATGGAAGGTCTCCATCACAAGCGCTCCGGTAGCGGAGTCCAGGTTTCCCGTCGGCTCGTCGGCCAGAATGATGGGCGGGTCATTGACGAGGGCGCGCGCGATGGCGACACGCTGCATCTGGCCGCCCGAGAGCTCGGATATGCGGTGGTCCCAGTGGTCGACGGGCAGCGTGACAGCCTGCAGCGCGTGCACGGCGCGCATTTCGCGCTGGCTACGGGGCACATTGGTGTAGGCCAGCGGCAACATGACGTTTTCGATAACCGACAGGCGCGGCAGCAGGTTGAAACTCTGAAAGACAAAGCCAATGCTCAGGGCGCGAACTTCGGTGAGCTCGTCATCGTCAAGCTCGGCCACGTTGAGCCCTTGCAGGTAGTAGTCGCCCGCCGTCGGTTTGTCCAGGCAGCCCAGGATGTTCATGAGCGTTGACTTGCCCGAGCCCGAGGGGCCGGTGATAGCGACGAATTCGCCGCTCATCACCGCAAGGCTCACGTTGTGCAGGATATGGGCGCAGCCGGCCTCGCTCTCAAAGATGCGGTGCACGTTGCGAATGTCGATGACGGGACGCATTACATTCCCTCGTCGGCAGACATGCTGCCCGAATCCGCGCTGTAACCGCCGTCAGCTGTTGCGTCCGCTCCGGTGTCCATGACGAGGGTGTCGCCATCGCGCAGCTTTGTAACCGGCACGTTGGGGTTGATCTCGTTGCCCTGGTCGTCGCGCTTTACCTGTGTCTTGCCGACTACGGCTTCGTTGTCGTTTTGCGTCACGACGGTCACCTTCACGCGACGGGTATGCTTGCCCTCGTCATCGGTTGCCACGTTGACGTAATAGTGTTCGCCGTCTTCGGTCATGAGCGCCATCGTCGGCACCATCACCACGTCGTCGAGCTGCTCGGTC
>CABQNA010000185.1 GCA_902465425.1 uncultured Collinsella sp. | reverse complement strand
GATCTGGCGCAACACGTTCAACGAATCATCAGTCGACCCGTCGTTGACGCAGACAACCTGAATCGAGCGCTCGGACTGGGCCAACAGCGAATCAACGCATCGCTGAATGGAGTGCGCAGAGTTGTAAACGGGGACGACAATGGTAGCTTTAGGACACGAGGCCTCTCCCATGCCGACCTACCCCCTCAGCGATTCGATGAGGAAGGCGGCGACCACACCTGGGCCTCCAACCGAGGCGTAATACTTAGCACGCCCCAAGGCACCATCCGTCGCAAAACTCGGATGCTCGTCAACCCAGCCCTCAGGATCTTTGAGGATGGCAGCGAGGTTCGCGCGCTTCCACGGCTTGAGGTCGTCAAGCGAAAAGTCCCCGGCATCCAAGGCCGCCTGAAATTCCTTGGCCATCTGAGCCAGGAACTCCTTATAGAACTTAGGCGCCAAGCGCACATAGTTCCACATATACGAGTCGTACTTAATGAGCTGATTGAACTTGAGCATGCGCGCGACGTCATCGCTTGCGTGATCGCGGGCAAAATCCTCTCGGATCCAACGTTCGATCTCGGCATACTCGGTATTGACGCAAAAGACCTTAGCCGAAGAATTGACCGAGGAGTTCTCGTTGTCCTGACGATACGAAAGCACGGCATCGTGCAGGTAAACGGCCTTGTCGGCGCAGGCAATCACCTTAAAGGCAAACGACGTGTCCTGAAAGGATGCTCCCGGAGTCGGCAAGAACTTGATGCCGTTGCGCTCAAGAAAATCGCGACGGTACACAGCCGACCAAATCGACGGTTTCTGCTTAAAGAACTGCGTCGTGTCGCTCGGGTGCACCGGCTTACCGCAGTCCTTGGCCTTAAACATCTCGTGCAGCGAACGGCGCTCCTCGGGCTTAGACCAGTAGAAATCAAAGTTCGCCTTCGCAAAGTCGGCATTATTGCTATCGGCGGCCGAGACAAGCTTTTCGAGTGCGTCGGGCGCCATAAAGTCATCGGACTCCAAGATGCCAACGTACTTGCCACGCGCCATCTCCAGACCGTGGTTCATCGAGTCGCCGTAGCCGCTGTTGGCCTTGTCGATCATCTTGACGCGCCTATCGCGCTCCATATACTCGCGGATAATCGCCGGCGAGTTGTCGGTCGACCCGTCGTTAATGCAGATGATCTCAATATCCTTGAGCGTCTGCGCCAGGGCGGAATCGAGGCACTCGCGCAGGTAGCGCTGAACATTGTAAATGGGAATAAGCAGCGACAGAACAGGGCTGCCAGAGGCGTTAGTAGACAAATGTGCTCCTTAGGAAATACCTGTCGTTTCATGGTATCAAAGGGTCAGCGCGCCAGCGGGCGTTTATATAATCTATGGAGCCTCTTGCGGGCAAAGCAGCCCCACGTCATGCGGCGGGCCCATGGCAGGTTCCTGCGTTTTATTCAAAGCTTGCCGCCAAGGTGCGCCGAGCCTTTACAATAGGACAGTCCCAAGGACGTATTCGATAGCTTCCGTGCAGCGCATGCGCGCCGCACGTGAAAGGATATATTGCCCCATGCCTTCAACCCTTCCCGCTCCCATCGACAAGCTCGCCATCGTCGTCGTAACGTACAAGCGCCAGGAACTCCTGGCCAACTTGTTCGACTCCATGACCGAGCTCACGGCAGCGCCCTGGCGCATCGTGATTGTCGATAACGAAAATTCGCGCGAGACCGAGGCCATGTGCTCCGCATTCAACGAGCGCCTGGCCAACCTGTGGGGCATCGACACCGAGCAACCCGACGCGCAGGGCGGCACCGACCGTGTCATCTACGCCCCGCAGCTCGAAAACGGCGGCGGTGCGGGCGGCTTCTCCGCCGGCACTAAATGCGCCTACGACCTGGGCGCCCAATGGTTCTGGGTGATGGACGACGACGTGCTCGTCATCCCCGAAGGCATCGAGCGTCTTGCCAAGTGGACTGACCGCTACGATGTCATCCAGGGTTCGCGCCTGGACTTTGACGGCGGAGCCTTCTTTTGGCAGTACCAGCTCATCCTTTCACTCGGCATCCCTAACCCCATCGCCAAGTGGGACCTGGGACCCGAGGGCTACCGCGCCATGAACCAGCTGTGCTTTGAGGGCGGCATGTTCTCGCGCCGCGTGGTCGACAAGATTGGCCTGCCCGACGCGCGCTTCTTTATCTACGGCGACGATGCCTGCTACGGCTACGTAGCCAGCCAGCACTTCCCCGCCGCCGTGGTCGCCGACGTGGTGCTCAAGCGCGCCCGTGCCGTCTCTAACTGGGATATCGCCGGCAAACGCCAGCTCAACTCTACGAGCGACACCAACCGCTACTACATCATGCGCAACCGAGGCTTCCTCGCTCGCTATATGCAGATCTACGGTGACTACCACCCCATGTTGTTCCGCCTGGGCAATGCCGCGACCTTCTGCAAGGAATTCATTCGCCTGGCTGCCGTTGACAAGTGCTTTAAGACCGGTATTCCGGCGCTGCGACGCGGCATGAAGGACGCCCGCAAGATCATCAAGGATCCCAACTGGAAGCCCATGCCGCCCATGAAGGATACCGAGTAACGGAAGCCGGAAACATCTCGGCGCTTAAAGCCGCTGGCACACCGTAGCCACATGCTGCCCATCAAAACCGAACCCCCAGCGCATGCGACCCACGCCGGGGCGCGGTACACGGATTTCGTCGATGCCGCCGCGCTCTATGTCGAGTAGCGACTGCACGGCCAGCAATTCCAGGCCCAGCGCATCCACATCGGGGTCATACATCAAGTTAATCGTTATCAGCGGGCGCTCGTCCAGCATGCCAATCGTGTCTGCTACGTCGAACACAGCACCCGTAGGGAAAACCTGGATGTCCCAGCGACCCGCGCCACACTTTCGCCTCGAGGCAGGATTGGCATAGCCCGGCAAGCCAAAGCAGAGCCCCTGCAAGAGCAGATGATATGGCAGCGGCGTATCTAGGTCGGTCTCACCGATTCCCGCATCACCCAGGATGTGGCTTAGTGCCCGCCTCACCGCATCCTCATCCCCACGGCACAGCCCGTCGCGAAACGCATCGACGTCTCGAATGTCTTCGGCAGCGCACTCAAACCACTCAACAATCACTAGACGCAAGGCCTGTCGAAGCTCGTTATTGGGCAATCGCAAAGCACGGAGGCGATCGCCATACTCTGGCTCCTCAGTCATATCCGTCGTGAGAAAACCGGACAGATACAGCGCTGTCCACATGCCATCGTCAGGCGAGACATCTGGCTCTGCAGTGCCGAAACAAAGCGGGACCTCAGCGCACCCATGGGCCTCGAGCAAATCAAAGAAGACCGAAAGGCGGTCGAGATTCCACCCGGCAACTACCCTACTCAGGCAATCGGCATATCCATACAGATCGGCACGCACAGGCG
>CABQNA010000184.1 GCA_902465425.1 uncultured Collinsella sp. | reverse complement strand
GCGGGCGCTGCCGGCAAGACGGTCGTCGAGGAGCCAGAGTGGGATCTGATTGAGAACGAGCTGCGTGCAATTGATGCTGACGGCTTCCGATATTCCTTGCATTGCCAGGGCGATGGCGCCGTTCGTCGCACCGTGGCGCTCTATGCCTCGCTGCCTCGAGACGAGCATGGACGGATGCTTCGCCGCCATGCGATTACCGATCTCGAGAACTCTGACCCGACCGATCTTGTCGAGTTTGGCAAGTTAGGTGGAATTTGCGAGGTCTATCCGCAGATTCTGACGCTGGACCGGCGCGAGGATTGCCTGTCGATGATGCGTCGACAAATTGGCGAGACGCGACTTTTGCACAGCTGGAATCGCCGCGGCATGGAAGATTCCGGATGCACAGTGTGCTGCGGCACGGATCTGCCGCTGCTGATTCCGAGCCTGGGCGAGTCAATCTACAGCGCGTGCGGCGGATTCTTCGCCGACGGACTGCCCGTGAATGAGGTCAACACGCTGACGCTTGTCGAGCTCTTGCGCGCTTGGACTGCCGGGGGCGCGTACGACCTGATGCGCGAAGACGAGCTGGGTACGCTCGAGGTTGGCAAGCTTGCCGATATCTGCGTGCTCGATCGGGATGTGTTCGACCTCGATTATCGCGACGCACGCGATCTTGCGGTTGACATGACGATGTCGGACGGACAAATCGTGTTCGATCGAAATAAGGAGGCATAAGATGTCTGAATCCAAACCGACGCTGCACCGCGAACAGATTGCGGGCATGAATATCCACTACATCATGTGGTCGCTCGATTACTTCCTTGATGTGCAGCAGCGTTTGGGCTTTGAGTCCATTGAGCTGTGGTGTGCGGAGCCGCATGTGACGCTCGACCACACGGGCTACTTTGAGGCTGAGGTCCTGGCGAAAAAGGCTGCAGACCGTGGGCTTAGGTATCGTACTCTGTGTCCCGAGAATGTTGTCTATCCTTGGCAGTACTGCGCACGCAAACCGCTGCATGAACAGCGCAGCCTGGCGTACTTTAAGCACGGCATTGAGCTTGCCGAGGTACTTGGGTGCGACCGCATGTCCGTCAACTCGGGCTGGGGCGACTGGGACGAGGACCGCGAGGAAGCCTGGAAGCGCAGCCGCGAGCACTTGTCCATTCTGGCGGAGTATGCCGGCGAGCACGGTCTGGTGCTCACGATGGAAAGCCTGCGTCCCGAGGAGAGCAACCTTGTGACGACGGTTTCCGATGCGAAGCGCATGATTGACGAGGTCGCGAGCCCGTACTTACAGCCCATGGTTGATACAACCGCGATGGGCGTTGCAGGCGAGACGCTCGAGGACTGGTTTGCCGCCTTTGGTGATGGGGCAATTCACGAGATGCACTTTATCGACGGTGACCCGTATGGCCATCTGGTGTGGGGCGATGGCAAGCACGATATGGACGCCTTCGTCGCCACGCTCAACGCCCATGGTTTCGACGGCATGCTGGGCCAGGAAATCACGGACGGTCGTTACTACGATGACCCGGCGGCGGCAGATGCCAAGAACATGGCCGCATTCGAGAAATATCTGATTGACTAAAACAACTATCGGCCACGCAACCAACGTCATTGATTGCGGGCCAAATAAGAAAGGAACTGGAAATGAACGCACACGATCTGATCAAAGAGGCAATTGCCGAGAAGGGCAAGTTCGACAGCGTCTACTGGATTGCTTGCGGTGGCTCCATGATCGATTTGATCCCGGCTCATGAGCTTCTGCAGCGCGAGGCAACCACCTTCACTTCGTATATCTATACGGCTCGCGAGTTCGATATCATGCGTCCGCGTCGTCTGGGCGAGAAGTCCCTGGTCATCGCTTGTAGCCACAGTGGCAACACCCCCGAGGTCGTCGAGGGCTGCGAGATTGCCCTTGCTGCCGGCGCTACGGTGATTGCCCAGACCGACAACGCTGGATCCAAGATCGACTCCGGCAAGTGGACCACGTGGGTCTACCCATGGGGCGAGGGCGTGCCGCAGGCCGAGGTCCCCGCTGGCATTTCGCTGTCGCTTGCAGCAGAGCTGCTCGATCAGCAGGAGGGCTACGCCGATCTTGCCGATATGTATGCCGGTATTGCCGAGATGGATAAGATTCTTCCCCCGGCACGCGAGAAGGTAAATGCCGAGCTGGGCGATCGCTTTGCCAAGCTTTGCCAGGAGCACGAGTTCTTCTATATTCTGGGCAGCGGTCCCAACTTTAGCCAGACCTACGGTTTCGCTATCTGCTCTCTTATGGAGATGCAGTGGCAGCACTGCAGCTACATCCACTCTGCCGAGTACTTCCATGGCCCCTTCGAGGCTACTCAGGATGGCGTATTTTACTTCCTGCAGATGGGCTCCAGCGAGTGCCGTGCTATGGACGAGCGCGCCCTGGCGTTCCTTAAGACGCATACCGATACGCTGATGGTGCTCGATGCCAAGGAGTACGGTATGGAAGCCGTGCCGGCGAGCGTCCGTGCCTATCTGGACCCGGTGCTGTTCTACGCCATGAACTGCGAGCTGCGTGCTGCACGCGGCAAGGTGTTTGATCACGATCCCGATTTCCGTCGCTATATGGGTGTTGTCGAGTACTAGAAGGGGCAAAGGCCATGGCATTTAACGTTAACGCGCTCGGATTTGGCGACAACGTCGTCGATCGCTACGAGCATATCCATACCATGTATCCTGGCGGCAACGCGGTTAACTTCGCCGTTTATGCCAAGAAATGCGGTGCCGCACGTTCTGCATACATGGGCATTTTTGGCAATGACGCCGCTGCCGAGCATGTCATTGCAAGCCTCGAGGATGAAGGTATCGAGCTTGACAAGTGCGAGCAGATGATTGGCGAGAACGGAGCGGCTCGCGTGACCGTCGTTGACGGTGACCGTGTCTTCCTTGGCTCCAACGAGGGCGGTATCCGTGGCGATGCGCGCTATGTCCTCGATCGCTTTGATCTTGCGTACATGAAGCAGTTCGATGTGGTTCATTCGGGCAACTATTGCTTTACCGAGCGCGAGCTGCCCAAGCTGAAGGCTGCGGGCGTCACGGTCTCTTTTGACTTTTCGGACGACTCCACCGACGAGTACTACGAGCAGATTGCGCCCTACGTCGATTTCGCTTTCTTTAGTGCGGCGGATGCCGCGAGTGAGGACGAGATTCGCGAGCGTCTGGCATGGGTGAAGGGCCTGGGTCCGCGTTTTGTGTCGGCTACGGCGGGCGCCGAGGGCTGCATTGCTTACGACGGCGAGCGTTATTACCGCCAGCTGGCTAAACCGGTAACGGACATGAAGGACACCATGGGGGCGGGCGACTCGTTCCTCACCTCGTTTTTGATGTGCTATCTCGATTCCGCCAAGCGCGGTGAGGATGGCGCCGAGGCCATCGAGCGCGCGCTCGACTTTGCTGCCGGGTTTGCCTCGACCGTGTGCGG
>CABQNA010000183.1 GCA_902465425.1 uncultured Collinsella sp. | reverse complement strand
GTTCTTCCAGCGCGTATATGGCATCGGTTTTGGCATTCTGCTCGCCACTATTCTGGTTGAGATCGTGCTGATGTTCATGGGCGTCTCGCAGACCATCACCGACCTGATCGTGATCGTGGTGTTCGCCGGCTTTATTGGCTACGACACCTATGTTGCCACGACAGTGCCGCCTACGCTGCCCAACGCCGTGCTCATGGCGTCCAATCTGTTCGTGGACATTATCAACGTGTTCCTGCGCATCCTGAACATCCTTGGCCGTCGCGACTAGTGGCGAATTGCGGCGGTGCTTGCCGTGCGTGTAAATCGATGCGAAAGGCGGTCCTTCGGGGCCGTCTTTTTTGTACGCGGCGGGGTATCATGGATGGAAAAAGCCGATAGCGGCAGCGACAGGAAAGGTGACCACTTATGGCAGACGTCGACAACAGGAACCGTAACCGCAGGTCTAATCGCGCGGGTCAGCCCAATCCCAAGCGCGAGGCCCGTGCCAAGGCCGCCGAGCGTCACGTGGCAACTGTGTCCGAAGCGTGCGCCAAGGATATCGAGCGTTCGCTTGCCGGTGTTCGCGAGTTTGACGGTATGCCTGCCGGCTTTGTCGCGGCGATGAAGGCCAAGGTTCAGAGTGCTGTGGCCACCGAAGAACAGGTTGCCGAGGACGTCGAGGGCGCGGAGGCTGCCGAGACCGAGGCGGCGCCCGAGACCGAGGCAGCGCCTGAGCCCGTCGAGGAGCCTGCCGAGGAAATCGCTGAAGCTGAGTCCGCGCCTGCTGAGGAGCCCGCTCCGGTTCTGCCCGAGGTCACCGTGCTCGATGCCTCCGCCACGCAGGCCATCCTGGACAACGGTCGTGGCTATGCGCAGTTCTGCGACATGGCCGTGCTCGCCTTTGCCTCGTTTACCAACCCGGGCGGTGGCTATATTCAGGGTTATCTGGGCCAGGAGGCCACGCTGTGCGCCGATTCGTATCTGTACAACGTTCTCGATAAGCAGCGCAAATGGTACGGTGAGAACCGTCGCCGCAACATCAACTGCGAGCTTTACCGAAACCGTGCGCTGGTGGTGCCTGCGGTGCGCTTCGACCGCAACCACGTGCATGCATACGCCGACGTGATCGTGGCCGCCGCGCCCAACGTTAAGCGCGCCCGCCAGGAGTATCGCGTGAGCGACGATGCTCTGCTGGATGCCCTGCGCGACCGCATCCGCTTTGTGCTTGCCATCTGCGACGAGCTAGGTCGCGAGAAGCTCGTGCTGGGCGCTTGGGGCTGCGACAACAACGGCTTTGACGCAGAGACCGTGGCCGAGCTCTTCCGCAAGGAGCTCGCGTCGGGCGACTTTAAGGTCAAGCAAGTCTTCTTTGCCGTGCCTTCTACGCGCTGGGATGAGGATTTTGCCAAGTTCGAGCACGTGCTGGCTAACTTCCCCGAGCGCAACGAGGAGTCCTATGCCCAGGTTGCCGCTCGCGCTGCGGCAGCTCGCGCCGCCGAGCAGGCCCAGGCTGCTACCGAGGATGATGAGGACGAGGACGATTGGCGCAAGTACCTGTAATCGGTACGTGCTGACAGATAGGTCGAGCCGACGGGAGAGGCTGCTTCCGTCGGCTTTTTACTGAGCGAGGGGCTTACGATGAAAAACATTCTATGCTTTGGCGACAGCAACACCTATGGTTACGATCCGGCGGGCATGCGCGACGGCACCGCGGTGCGCTATGCGCGGGATGTACGCTGGTGCGGCGTGGCCCAACGTGACTTAGGCGAGGGCTGGCATGTAATTGAAGAAGGCCTCAACGGCCGCACGACGGTACGCGACGACATGTGCCATCTGGACACCAATCTTAACGGCATCCGCGCGCTGCCGATGCTGCTCGAGGCCCATAAGCCGCTGGATGCGATCGTTATTATGCTGGGAACTAACGATTGCAAGACGGTCTTTGGTGTGACGGCCTCCGATATTGCCCGTGGCACTATGGCGCTGATTCGCGCGGTGCGTGCATTTCCCTGGACCAATGCCGCACCCTGCCCGCGTATTCTGCTGATGGCACCTATCAAGATCAAGCCGCAAATCGCCGATGTATATATGACCGATTTTGACGAGCGTTCCGTCGAGGCCTCGGAGCATTTTGGTGAGTACTACGCACATGTGGCTGAGCAGTTTGGCTGCGACTTTTTGAATGCCGCCGACTTTGCCGAGCCGGGCGATATCGACTATCTGCATATGATGCCCGAAAGCCACGAGAGCCTGGGTCACGCCGTGGCAGCCAAGCTCCAAGAGATGCTCGGTGAGTAGCGCGACCCCAAACCACCGCAAAGGTGTCTGTCCCCTTTGCGGTGGTTTGGGCTGCGAATCTTAATACTGCCACATGTGATTGACGGGGCCGGAGCCTTTGCCCATGTTCAGGCCGGCGGCCAGAGCGCCTGTCAGGTATGCCTTGCCCGCATTGACGGCGTCGGCAAGATCCATGCCCTGGGCCAGCGCGCAGGCGATGGCGGACGAGAGCGTGCAGCCGGTGCCGTGCGTGTTGTCGGTCTCGATGCGCTTGTGGCGGAACCACGTGGTGAGTGGATCTCCCAGATGGTTGCCCTCGTCATCGAGTGGCGCGGGTTCGGCCAGTACATCGTTGGCCTCGTTGACAAGATGCCCACCCTTAACGAGGGATGCGCAACCAAAGCGGCGGGTGAGGAGCATGGCAGCATTTTGCTGCGTGCGCTCGGAGTCGACCTCGTAGTCGAGCAGGGCCATGGCTTCGGGAATATTGGGCGTGATAACCGTCGCTAGCGGGAACAGGCGGCGGGTGAGTGCCTCGGCGGCATCTTCGGCAATCAGCCGTGCGCCCGAGGTGGCTACCATGACGGGGTCGACTACCACGTTTGTCGCGTTCCAAACGCTCAGGCGGTCGGCGATAACATCGATAATCTCGGCAGAGGAAACCATGCCAATCTTGACGGCGTTGGGGCGGATATCGTCAAAAACGGCATCGATCTGCGCCGCGACAATATCTGGGGAGATGTTCTGCACGGCGGTGACGCCTAGGGTGTTTTGTGCGGTTATGGCTGTGATGGCCGTCTCGGCATACAGGCGGTGCGCCGTGATGGTCTTGATGTCGGCCTGAATGCCGGCACCACCGCTGGAATCGGATCCGGCGATGGATAGAACGGCGGGTACCTTACTGCGATCCATGTTCGCTCCCTTGTTCGGTCGGATTCAAATGGGTCTTCTGCCTGCATTATAAAGATGCCCGAGCCGACTCTATGTCGAACCCGGGCGGGCGATGCAATCTTTACGCAAATGCAAGCAAATGTTCACATGTCAACAATTGACAGGCACCAGCTCGCCGCCAGAAGCGGCCGCGGCGACAGGGCTAGTCCTCCATGCCGAGGTCGATCGTGGTGCCCTCGAAGATTTTGTTGACGGTGCGGACGGCGCACATCTTGCCACACATGGTGCAAGTGCCCTC
>CABQNA010000182.1 GCA_902465425.1 uncultured Collinsella sp. | reverse complement strand
TTTTTTGTGTCGCAAAATGGCAACGTCAACATTTTGGCAACCGAACGCCAAAAGCTACCATCGTTGCTAACCCACCGACTCTTAGGAGCATTGCATGGAGCAACTCATCGCCATCATCGAAAAGGGCCAGCCCTTTTTCAACGCGATCGCCCGCAACAAGTACCTCAAGGCGATCCGCGACGGCTTTATCTCCGTCATCCCCATCATCATCTTCTCGTCCATCTTCTGCCTGGTAGCCTCGGTCCCCAACATCTGGGGTTTCTACTGGCCCGATGACATCAACAACGCCCTGTGGAAGTGCTACAACTACTCCATGGGCATCCTGGCCATCGCCTGCGCCGCCACCACAGCCAAGCACTTCGCCGACGCCCAGAACCGCGATCTGCCCAAGAACAACCAGATCAACTTCATCTCGTGCATGTGCGCGGCCATCATCGGCTTCTTGCTCCTTTCGAGCGACACCATCGCCACGGACGCTGCCAGCGGTTTCAACACCACCTACCTTGGTTCCAAGGGCCTGCTGACCGCTTTCATCGCTGCGTTTGTGACCGGCATCATCTACAAGTTCTTCATTAAGCGCAACATCACCGTCAAGATGCCCGAGCAGGTTCCGCCCAACATCTCGCAGACCTTTAAGGACATCATCCCCTTCTCCGTCTGCATCACCGTCTTTTGGGTTTTTGACATCGTCTTCCGCGCTGCTTTTGGCTTCTGCTTTGCCCAGGGTGTCATCCAGGTGTTCCAGCCCCTGTTCACCGCCGCCGATGGCTACATCGGCCTCGCTGTGATCTACGGCGCCATGAGCCTCTTCTGGTTCGTGGGCGTCCACGGCCCCTCGATCGTCGAGCCCGCCATCGCCGCCGCTCTCGTTGCCAACATGACCGACAACCTGGCTGCGTTCCAGGCCGGCCAGCACGCTTCCGCTGTCCTGACCCAGGGTGCCCAGTACTTCGTCGTCTGCATGGGCGGCACCGGCGCCACGCTCGTCCTGGTCTTTATGTTCTGCTTCCTGGCCAAGTCTCAGGAGATGCGCGCCGTCGGTAAGGCCGCCATCGTCCCCGTCTGCTTTGCCGTCAACGAGCCGCTGCTGTTCGCCGCACCCATCGTGCTCAACCCCGTCTTCTTTGTCCCGTTTGTCTTTGCCCCGATCGCCAACATCTGGATCCTCAAGATCTTTATCGACTTCTTGGGCATGAACGGCTTTATGTACACCCTGCCTTGGACCGTCCCCGGCCCCATCGGCACCATCATGGGCCTGGGCTTCCAGCCGCTCGCTTTTGTGATGCTCGCCCTTATCCTGGTCGTCGACTTCGTTCTGTACTACCCGTTCTTCCGTGCCTATGACGCCCAGAAGTGCGCCGAGGAGGCCGAGATCTCCCAGGAGGAGCTCGCCGCCAAGAACGCCGAGAAGGCCGCCAAGCTCAACGATGCCTTCCAGGGCAAGGCTGACGCCAAGAGCGTTGCCGCCGGCGCTGCTGCCGAGGCCGTGAAGGCCGACTCCCCCGCCGCTTCCGCAGCACCCGCTGCCGAGACAACGACCGCCAGCGACCTCAACGGCAAGCGCGTGCTCGTGCTCTGCCAGGGCGGCGGAACCTCGGGCCTGCTCGCCAACGCGCTGGCCAAGGCTGCTAAAGAGCGCGGCATCAATCTTGAGACCGCTGCCGAGGCATATGGCAACCACGTCGACATGCTCCCCGACTTTGACCTGGTCGTACTGGCCCCGCAGGCCGCAAGCTACCTGGCCGACCTGCAGAAGGACTGCGAGCGCGTGGGCAACAAGTGCGTCGCCTGCCGTGGCAAGCAGTACATCGAACTCTCCCAGAACGGCGATAAGTCTCTCGCCTTCGTAAGCGAGCAACTCTCGAAGTAAGTAACGCTCAGGACCAGCCGACCATCCAAGACCGGCTGGCCCTTCGATTTAGACGATTGGATCATCATGTCCGTTAACCCTGCTAGCGTCACCAACCCGCCTGCGCAGTTTCCCGAAAACTTTGTCTTTGGCGGCGCCACCGCTGCCTACCAGGTAGAGGGCGAGACCCGGACCCACGGTAAAGGCAAGGTTGCCTGGGACGACTTCCTGGAGGCCCAGGGGCGCTTTTCCCCCGATCCCGCTTCGGACTTCTACAACCAGTACCCCGTCGACTTGGAGCTGTGCGAGGAGTTCGGTATCAACGGCATCCGCCTCTCCATCGCCTGGAGCCGCATCTTCCCCATCGGCACCGGCGAGATCAACCCCGAGGGCGTCCAGTTCTACCACGACCTGTTTGCCGAGTGTCACAAGCACCACGTTGAGCCGTTCGTCACGTTGCATCACTTTGACACGCCGCTGCCCCTCTTTGAGAAGGGCGACTTCCTCAACCGCGAGACCATCGACGCCTTTGTGGACTTTGCCACCTTCTGCTTTAAGGAGTACGCCGACCAGGTGACCTACTGGTTCACCTTTAACGAGATCTGGGCCGACGCCTCCAACACCTACATCGAGGGCACCTTCCCCGGTGGCGTCAAGGCGCATCTGGCCGAGGCCTTCCAGTGCGAGCACAACATGATGCTCGCCCACGCCAAGGCAGTACTGGCCTTCCACAACGGCGGTTTTAAGGGCAAGATCGGCGTCATCCAGTCGTTGGAGTTTAAGTATCCGCTCAACGAGAACGACCCCGCCGACATCAAGGCCGCCAACAACGAGCACGTGCTGCAGAACCAGTTTCTGCTCGACGCCACCTTCCGCGGCGACTATGCTCCCGACACCCTCGAGTGCGCCAACCGCCTGGCGGCCATCTCGGGCGGCACCATCGAGATCTTGGACGAGGACCTCGAGATTATGCGCGAGGCAGCGCTCTACAACGACTACCTGGGCGTTAACAACTACCAGTGCCGTTTCTTGAAGGCTTACAACGGCGAGAACGACCTGCACCACAATGGTACGGGCGAGAAGGGCACCGGCCGCTGGCGCGTCAAGGGTATTGGCGAGCACGTGAACAAGCCCGGCATCCCCACCACCGACTGGGACTGGATCATCTATCCCGAGGGTCTGTTCGATCTGCTCGTCTACATTAAGCAGCGCTACCCCAACTACAAGCAGATCTTCATCACCGAAAACGGCATGGGCTACAAGGACCCCTACAAGGACGGTTTTGTGGACGACCAGCCGCGCATCGACTACATCGAGCAGCACCTGCGCTGGCTGCTCAAGGCCATGGAGGTGGGCGTCAACGTGGGCGGCTACTTCCTGTGGAGCCTGCAGGATCAGTTCTCCTGGACCAATGGCTACAACAAGCGTTATGGCTTCTTCTACGTTGACTTTGAAACCCAGAAGCGCACGCCCAAGGCAAGCGCATACTGGTATAAGCACGTAGCGCAGACCCGTCGTCTGGACTAGCGGCTGGCGGGGTCGCCTGCCCACATAACCTGTCCCCATTTCTCAGCCGGGGGCGGCACGTCACACGGCGCGCCGC
>CABQNA010000181.1 GCA_902465425.1 uncultured Collinsella sp. | reverse complement strand
ACGCTCAAAATCGTCGACGGCGATAATATCGTCGAGACGCCGCCGCGCGAGCTCTATTGGGCCGCGCAGACGCCGCAGATCTTTAGCGTCGACGCCATGAAGCGCGCTCACGCCGCTGCTATCGCCGAGGGCTTTATCGGTACCGACGATTCATCGCTGGTCGAGCGCATGGGCGGGCGCGTCCGCTGTGTCCAGAGCCCGCGCGATAACCTTAAGGTGACGGTGCCCGAGGACCTGCGTCCCGTAACCGCGATTCTGCTCGGCCGCATGGCCGAGGGAGAGGACCTTCCCCATGTTCAGTAACCTGCGCATTGGCCACGGCTACGACGTCCACCGTTTGGTGGAGGGGCGTCGATGTATCATCGGCGGGGTCGACATTCCCTACGAGCGCGGCCTGCTGGGCCACTCGGATGCCGATGTGCTCGCGCACGCCTTGGCCGACGCCATTCTGGGCGCCTGCCGCGGGGGAGACATCGGCAAGCTATTTCCCGACACCGATCCCGCCTACGAGGGTGCCGATTCGATGGTGCTGCTCGCTCGCGTGATGGACTATGCGCGCGAGCTGGGCTTTGAGTTTGTCGATGCCGATTGCACCATTGCCTGTCAGCAACCCAAGATCACCCCGCACCGCGATGCCATGCGCGCCAACCTTGCCCATGCCCTGGGCGTTGACGTCGAAAACGTGGGCGTCGCCGCCACTACGACCGAAAAGCTCGGTTGGGAAGGCCAGGGCGAGGGAATCGGCGCCTGGGCCGTCTGCCTGCTACAGAAAACCGTTAAGGAGTAACGAATGCGTATCTACAACAGCGCTACCCATAAAAAGGAAGAGTTCCAGCCCATCGAGTCCGGCAAGGTCCGCATGTACGTGTGCGGCCCCACGGTCTACGACAACATCCACATCGGCAACGCCCGTACGTTCATCAGCTTTGACGTGATTCGCCGCTGGCTCATCGCGAGCGGTTACGAGGTCACGTTCGCCCAGAACCTCACCGATGTCGACGACAAGATCATCAAGCGCGCCAACGAGCAGGGCCGTACGGCCGCCGAGGTCGCGACGGAGTTCTCCGACAAGTTCATCGGCGTCATGCGCGCCGCCAACGTGCTCGATCCCGATGTGCGCCCCCGCGCCACCAAGGAGATCGGCCCCATGATCGCCATGATCAAGACGCTTATCGAGCAGGGCCACGCTTACGCAGCCGATAACGGCGATGTGTACTTTGCCGTGCGCAGCGATCCCAACTATGGTCAGGTCTCGGGCCGCAACATCGACGACCTTATGGTTGGCGCACGCATCGAGGAGAACGAGGACAAGAACGACCCGCTCGACTTTGCCCTGTGGAAGGCCGCCAAGCCCGGCGAGCCCAGCTGGCCGAGCCCCTGGGGCGAGGGCCGTCCCGGTTGGCACACCGAGTGCGCCGCCATGGTGCATCGCTACCTGGGCACTCCGATCGACATCCACGGCGGCGGCTCCGACCTTGCCTTCCCGCATCACGAGAACGAGTGCGCTCAGGCCACCTGCGCCTGGCACCAGGGCTTCTCCAACACCTGGATGCACACGGGCATGCTGCTGGTAGACGGCGAGAAGATGTCCAAGTCGCTCGGCAACTTCTTTACGCTGGCCGAGGTCCTCGAGCAGCACTCCGCTGCCGCCCTGCGCCTGCTGATGCTGCAGACGAGCTATCGCTCGCCGCTCGACTTTTCTTGGGAGCGCCTGGAGGGTGCCGAGAACTCGCTCACGCGTATCGCCGGTACGGTCGAGAACCTGCGCTGGGCCGCGAACCATGCGACGGCCGATGCCGATGAGGCAGCATCCGAGGCGTTTGCCGCCAAGGCCGCCGAGACCCGTGCCACCTTTAAGGAGTGCATGGACGACGACTTTAACACCGCCGGTGCCATGGGTGCTGTCTTTGGCTTTGTGACCGAGTGCAACCAGTACCTGGAGCAGGCGGGCGATGCTGCTGACAAGGCCGCAGTCCTGGCTGCCGCCGATACGCTGGCCGAGCTGCTCGATACGTTTGGCGTTGAGCTTCCCGAGCCCAAGGTCGAGCTGCCACTGGGTCTGCTGGGCGTTGCCGCCGGCCTGGTCGCCTACACGGGCGACGACGTGGACGAGGCCGCTGCCAAGATTCTCGAGGCCCGCGCCGAGGCCCGTGCCGCCAAGAACTGGGATCTGGCAGATGCCATCCGCGATCAGCTCAAGGACCTGGGCCTCACCATTGAGGATACTGCCGCGGGCACTCGTATTAAGAGTCTCTAGTATTTGTCGACCGTTCGAGGTGCGGCAGATTGCCTTGAAAGAGGAGGGCATAGACCTGGTGGTCATGCCCGACGATTGAAAGGCAAGGTGCCGTGGCTCGGACGGTCGATTCTTGTTCGTTATCTATTTAAGGAGGCCGTTTTATGGCCGACAATCGCAAGCGTGCGCCTCGTGGCGGCAAACAGGCTGCTTCTGGCTCGCGTTCGATTCGCCGCAATGATCGCGCTGCTGCTCCCAAGGGCCAGCGCGAGCGCTCCCAAGCCCAGGCTGCGCGTCCGCAGCGAGATCGCAACCGCGACAACGTTCAGGTCTCCAAGGGCGAGTTTATCGAAGGCCGCCGTGCTGCCGCCGAGGCGCTGCGTACCGGCTTTCCCGTCAAGTGCGCGCTCATCGCCGAGGGCGGCGAGCGCGATGCCGCCCTGTCTCGTCTGGTCGATGACCTCAACGCCGCGGGCGTCCGCATTAAGTATGTGCCGCGTGCGCAGCTCGATGCGCTGTCGAGCCATGGCGCTCACCAGGGCATTGCGCTCGAGGTGGGTAATTTCCCCTATGCGGACGTCGCCGACATCCTCGGCCGCGCGGGCGATGGCCCGGCACTCGTCGTTGTGCTCGACCATGTGACTGACGACGGCAACTTTGGCGCCATCGTGCGCTCCGCCGAGGTTGTGGGCGCGGCCGGCGTCATCATTGCCAATAAGCGCGCCGCCGGTGTGACCGTCGGCAGCTACAAGACTTCTGCCGGCGCCGTCATGCATCTGCCCATCGCACAGGTTCCCAATATCGCCCGTGCGCTCGACGACCTCAAGGCCGCCGGCTTTTGGGTGGGCGGCGCTTCCGAGCATGCCGAGGGCAGTTGCTGGGATGCTCCCTTCGAGGGCCGCGTGGCGCTCGTCATGGGCTCCGAGGGCGACGGCATCTCGCGCCTGGTGCTCGAGAAATGCGACTTTTTGACCAAGCTTCCCCAGCGCGGCATGACCGAGAGCCTCAATGTTGCTCAGGCGACCACGGCGCTGTGCTTTGAGTGGCTACGCCGCAACGCCGGCGAGCTCATGGGGGAGGAGTAACGCATGTCCAAGAAGAACCGCGCCAAGTCCAAGGCCAAGCGCTTTGGCGAGGGCTCGGCCAAGCCGATTGTTTCGGCCGCGACCTACGGCGTGGGCGGCAATGCGTTTGCGCAGGCTATCGCCGACCCAGTCT
>CABQNA010000180.1 GCA_902465425.1 uncultured Collinsella sp. | reverse complement strand
CCTCGCATCGCACTACACCGGCTTCGACTCCGGCTTCCAGCAGTTCTTCCGCGTCCGCGAGAAGTCCATGGACCTGGCCGAGAAGCTCTCCGGTCACCGCAAGACCTACGGCCTCAACGTGATCGGCGGCGTGCGTCGCGATATTTTGGCCGAGCAGAAGCTCTCCACGCTCACGACCATCCACCAGCTGCGCTCCGAGGTTCAGGAGCTCGTCGACGTCTTGCTCTACACGCCCAACTTTATTGAGCGTACGAGCGGTATCGGCATTCTGGACCGCAAGATCGCACGCGACTTCTCGCCGGTCGGCCCGCTCATGCGTGGCTCGGGCTATGCCCGCGACGTGCGCTTTGACCATCCCTTCGACGGCTACGCCGATCCGGATGTTCAGAAGATGCACGCCGCCACGGCCGACACCTGCGATGCCTTCGGCCGTACCGCCGTTCGCATCCAGGAGGTCTACGATTCGATCGACATGATCGAGACCATGCTCGAGAACTGCCCGTCGGGCCCCATCCTCACCACGGATTGGGAGTACACCCCGCACAAGTACGCCATCGGCGCCACCGAGGCGCCGCGCGGCGAGGACGTGCACTGGGCCATGCTCGGCAACAACCAGAAGTGCTACCGCTGGCGCGCCAAGGCCGCTACGTATAGCAACTGGCCGGTCCTGCGCTACATGTTCCGCGGCAACACCGTGGGTGATGCGGCGCTGATCGTCGGCTCGCTCGACCCGTGCTACTCCTGCACCGACCGCGTGACGGTGACCGATGTCGCCGCCAAGCGCGACCACGTGCTCGACAAGGAACAGTTCGAGAACGTCTGGCGCGACAAGTCGCCGCTTGCGGGCGAGGGCACCATGGCCGCTCCGCTCGATGAGGAGGCGCTCTAATATGCTGAAGCTTTGGAAGGTTAACGCCAAGGCCGGCGACGCGACGGTCAAGTACCCGTTTGCGCCGTTCCCCACCAACAAGGACATGCGCGGCAAGCCCGAGCACAACGCCGAGCTCTGCATCGCCTGCGGTGCCTGCGGCGTGGCGTGCCCGGCCGATACCATCACCTGGTCGATCGACTACGGTCGCTGCATCTTTTGCGGCCGCTGTGAGGAAGCCTGCCCCATGGAGGCCATCAAGCTCACCGAGGAGTTTGAGCTGGCCGTCATGAGCAAGGACGACCTCACCAGCAAGAGCGTCTATACGCTCGAGCATTGCTCGCGTTGCGGTAAGCCGTTTGCCCCGCACAAGGAGATCGACTACGCCAAGCGCCTGCTGCAGAAGGCCGGCGGCATGGAGGCCGAGCAGGCTGCCCGTACCGTCGGTATGTGCCAGGAGTGCAAGCGCGAGCTCGACGCCCTGCGCGCCGCCTCGGCCGTAAAGACCGGCAACGCGCGCGGCATGGCTGCCAACGAGACGCTTGCGTCCGGTGAGCCCCAAGGCCCCGGCATGGAGTATCTGGGCGGCCACGGCGTGAACCCGGAGTATGTCGACCGCGAGCTCAACCCCGATGCGCCCGAGATTCCCGCCGGTCCGGCACCGGTCGAGGGCATCATCATGGATTTTGATACGAAGGAGGAGTAACCATGGCCGAACCCACGCTTTTGCCCGAGCGGCTTCAGTACCGCCCGACCAAGATCGAGCTCGACGAGAGCATCGAGAAGGCCAAGGCGACCCTTCTTAAGAAGATCAAGCGCTCGGTGTACGTCTACCGTGTTGACTGCGGCGGCTGCAACGGCTGCGAGATCGAGATCTTCGGTTCCATCACGCCCGTCTTCGACGTCGAGCGCTTTGGCATCAAGGTCGTGCCCTCGCCCCGCCACGCCGATGTGCTGCTGTACACCGGTGCCGTGACGCGTGCCATGCGCATGCCGGCCCTGCGCGCCTTTGAGGCCGCACCCGATCCCAAGATCGTGGTGTCCTATGGCGCGTGCGGCTGCACCGGTGGCATCTTCTACGATAACTACTGCGTCTGGGGCGGCACGGACAAGATCTTGCCGGTCGATGTCTACATCCCCGGCTGCCCGCCCAGCCCCGCGCAGACCATCTACGGCTTTGCCATGGCGCTCGGTCTGCTGGACCAAAAGCTCCATGCCGAGACCACGGTGGAGGCCGCCGGCGAGCAGGCCGATATCCTGCACCCCGGCGTGCCGTACAAGCTGCGCGTTGCCATCGAGCGCGAGGCTCGCGCCATGAGCGGCTACCGTTACGGCCGCGACCTGGCCAACGAGTTTATGGATACGCTCGAGGGCGCGCCCAAGGGCGATATCCGCGGTGCCATGGCGCTGCTTATCGACAAGCAGGACGATCCGCGCCGCGTTGAGGTCTACTCGGCGCTGCAGGATCTGGTGCTGGCCGGAGGTCGCTAGATGGAGCTCACGGACCGCTCTGGTTACTTTGCGGGCCCCGGCATGCTCGGCGGCTCTTTTGGCGATGCCTCGCGCGCAAGCGACGAGGCCGCCGAGGGCGTCGCCGACCCCTGCCTGGGCCACGCTCCCGACCAGGTGGTCTTCTATGAGCTCACGCGTAAGTTTGTGGAGACCGAGGAAGACGTTCCCCAGGAGGCCTGCGACGTGCTGTACTACACGCTCGCCGTGGGCCACCACACCGGCGTGCTCGACTGCTTTGAGCCGCGCCTGTCGGTGCCGGTGAACGTGTTCTATTCGCTCGTCGACGCGCTGCCGGAGGGGGAGGCCAAGACCAAGTTTGAGGCCATTCGCTCCTTTGGTGAGTGCCAGCTCGATAAGGCAGCGGTGCCGTCGCTGCTCGAGGCCTGCGATGCGCTGCTCGACGAGCGCGGTTTTCGCGGTTCTGCCAAGGCCGGCATCTCGGTGTTCGATGACGACTTTGGCCTGCATGCCCAGCAGGTCGCGTTCTTAATGAAGTTTCGCGATCTGGTTGAGCGCGTGCGCGATGTGTCGGGCGTGTATCTGACGGGGAGGTTGCAGTAATGGGTCGCGTTGTGGATGGCCGCGTGAACGGCGCCCCGTTTGCGGGTATCGTGCTCACGGCGGGAAGCGTGCTGCGTGCCGACGATGCCGCCGGCCCCGTGCTCTCCAAAAAGATGGAGGACGCGCCCATCGCCGGTTGGTACACCATCGATGGCGGTCAGACACCCGAGGATGACATCATCGAGGTCAAGCGCGAGCGTCCGCCGCGTCTGGTTCTGGTCGATGCCGCCGACATGGCGCTGCCCGTCGGGTCCATCCGCTTGCTCGACAAACGCGACGTGGCCCGCAAGTCGATGTTCACCACGCATTCGCTTCCTTTGTCGATTCTGATCGAGGATATCGAGCAATCGTGCGAAGATATCGTCTTCATAGGGATTCAGCCGGGCGACACGGAGTTCTACAACCCTATGTCCCCGGAGGTCTTTGACGCCGTCGACGCCGTGTACGACGCCGTGGCCGCCAACGACTTTTCCCACTTTGTCCGCTTGGGACAAGAGCAATAGGAGCGCTTGTCCCTGCTGATTAGGAAAGAAGTGATTGACATGGCAGATTCCAAGGCGGAGTA
>CABQNA010000179.1 GCA_902465425.1 uncultured Collinsella sp. | reverse complement strand
TAGCCGCTCTCGTCGACCACCATGTTCTTGCACACGCTCGGCCACAGGCAACGCTTGTTCTTGCACACGCCGTGCTTGAGCTGCTTGTCGCAGGCCGGGCGGCTAAAGTTAGCCGTCGGTCCGCCCACGTCGTTGATGTAGCCCTTAAACTCGGAATCGCGCGTGAGCAGCTCGGCTTCGCGCATGATCGAGTCGTGACTGCGCATCTGCAGCACGCGACCCTGATGGAAGGTGAGCGCGCAAAACGAGCACTCGCCAAAACAGCCGCGGTTGGAGCTGATGGAAAACTTGATCTCGGCAAAGGCCGGCACGCCGCCCGCCGCGTCGTAGTCGGGATGCCAATCGCGTGCGTAGGGGAGTTCGGCCACCTCGTCCATCTCGTCGGTGGTGAGCGTCGCCGACGGCGGGTTCTGCACCACATAGACGCTGTTGGGATAGGGCTCTACCAGGCGATGTCCGGTGATGGGGTCCATATTCTGCTGCTGCACGTTAAAGCTGCGCGCGTAGTTGAGCTTGTCGGCGGCAAGGTCGTCCCAGCTGGGCAGCAGGTCGTAGTCGTAGACCTCGTCGAGCGAGCTGGTGCGGTAGACGGTGCCGTTGATATAGGTGATCTGATCGACGGGCAGTCCCGCGTCGAGCGCGTCGGCGATCTCGACAATCGCGTGCTCGCCCATGCCGTAGATGAGGATGTCGGCGCCCGAGTCGAGCAGCACCGAGCGCTTGAGTTTGTCCTGCCAGTAGTCGTAGTGGGCCAGGCGACGCAGGCTCGCCTCGATGCCACCGATAATGATGGGGGCGTCCTTGAACGTCTGGCGGATGAGGTTGCCGTAGACCGTGACGGCACGGTTGGGACGGCGCCCCTCCTCGCCACCGGGGGTATAGGCGTCGGTGTGGCGGCGGTGCTTGGTCACCGAATAGTGGTTGACCATGGAGTCCATGTTGCCGGCGCTGACCAAAAAGCCCAGGCGCGGCTCGCCGAGCACCGTGATGCTGGCGGGGTCGGTCCAGTCGGGCTGGCAGATGATGCCCACCTTGTAGCCGTGCGCGTCGAGTACGCGGCTGACGATGGCCATGCCAAAGCTGGGGTGGTCCACGTAGGCGTCGCCGCAGATGTAGACGAAGTCGCACTGGTCCCAGCCGCGCGCGTCCATATCGGCGCGGCTGACGGGGAGGAACTTGTCGCGGCCCGGGCGCCAGGGACGGGCAGGCGCTGCCGGGGTATGAGTGGCGTGGCCGCCCTGGGCCTTGCCGCCGCGCTTTTGCTGCTGGCCCTGTTTGCCCTGCTGACTGCGCTGGTTGTTCTGAGCGTACTGAGGCTTTTTTGCCACGATCCCTCCCGGTGTTTGTATGCTGCACGTAATTGTAACCAGTCTTTTTGGGACGGGGCTAAAAAGACTGGTGGAGTACATGGGCTGGCGGATCGGCGCGTCGATGCGGGTGCTGTATCCGTCGTTTGTTTCCAGACTGTGTATCTGCGTGTTGGGGAAGCCGTCTCGCGCGCACGCCATGTTGTCAATGGGTTACAGTATGAACGGCGGCTATGTTTCCGCCAACGCACGAGAGAGTCGTCAACAAGGAGGATGCACGACGATGCAGCGTGCCAAACAGATATCGGAGTCTATTGAGCTGGGCATCATCTTGGCGCTCGCCGGTGGCTTTATGGACGTGTATTCGTACATTGGGCGCGACCATGTTTTCGCCAACGCGCAGACAGGCAACATCCTGCTCGTGGGCGTGAGCATCTCGGAGGGCAATTGGGCACTTGCGGGGCGCTACTTCTTCCCTGTGGTGTCGTTTGCCGTGGGCATTATGCTTGCCGACCTGGTACACGAGCGATTTGGCAGCGTGATCCACTGGCGTCAGGTGACGGTGTTCTTTGAAGCCGTCATCTTGCTTGGCGTGAGTTTTATTCCCGGCGGCGGTTACAACCTGCTCGCCAACTGCCTCACTTCGTTTGCCTGCGGCATGCAGGTCGAGAGCTTCCGCAAGATTCACGGTCACGGCATCGCTACGACCATGTGCATCGGCAACTTGCGCAACGCGCTGCAAAACGTGGACGATTACATCATCACCCACAGGCGCGGCTTTTTGGAAAACGGCCTGCTGTACTTTGGCGTGATCTTTACCTTTGTGTTTGGCGCCGTGTTGGGCAACTGGTGTATTGAGCGCATGGGCCTGCACGCCATCGTCGTGGCGAGCTTGCTGCTGTTTGTCGCGTTTGCCATCATGTTCATCGACCGCGAGCGCGACTTGCACAGGAAATGGGCCCGCATCATAGCTGACTGGCAGACCGCGAGTCTTAAGCGCTAAGGTGCATGTTCGTAACAACATCCAGGAGCCAGAAAAATACTATCCAGCTCCTGAATGTTGCTACGAACTGCTTTTTGCGATTTATTCGAGATGCTCTTCAATCCGAGCCCTAAGAAGGGCAATGGCTGTAGGTATTCCAATTGCGGCGGCTAATTCGGCTTTATCCAAAACCTGTATGCTAAAGCACGATTGTTTATCACATTGAAGGACGATAACTGAAGATAGTTTCACTTCCCGTTGGCTGAATATATCGTAATCTCCAAATAGGAAGTTACCTTTTATTGTGTAATTCGGTATGTTCGTTATGCACTTCATCTCAAGTCTGTTTAGGCCATAATCAAACACCGCAACTTCCTCGTGTTCGATGATGAGCGCAACCCTGGGCATGTTGCTAAAACCACCGTCGACGACAGTGAAGAGTTTTTCATTTGCATCGTCATAAACGGTATATTTAAGACTCAATAGCTGTCCTAGTGGACCCGTGAACCCATGTTTTTTGATGTTGAGGCTGTCTCCCGCTGGGTTGATGAGAGCCAGAGTATGCGGATAAGGGTTACCTTCAATTGAGATTCGATATTCGTTTGTAGCCGTCTTGCTCGATTTAGGACCACTAGCCACCATGTGTCATCGCCTCGATCGAATTGGAACCGTCTTCTGCTTCGTGCGGAGAATTACGCCGTACGTTGCAGTAGATGCAGCTGCAATAACCGCATGGGCAATTTCTAACAAAATGAATGACGTTATTTGCTGCATGCATGTTATTCACTACAAAGTATCTTTTTATAAACGTATTGTCAAACATATATTGCTTAAATAGAAACAATTTATAGACTGAGTCGGTCGTATTCTTTGGGCGATTGCTCCTATAATCTAGCCTTCGCTGCTGTCGGGAGAGAAGGACTAGGGCTCCGTTATTCTGTTGAAACGCTTTAACACTTTTGATGTTCTCACGCGTTTTTTGTTTCAAAAGCGTTAGGATGGGACTTATAGCGCGGGGCGTAATGGGTGCCTCGCACACGATGGGAGGCTATCAATGGCTAATCGTTTCGTTCTCAATACCATCTCTTATCATGGTTCCGGCGCCATCAAGGAGATCCCCGGCGAGCTCCAGCGTCGCGGCTACAAGAAGATCTTCGTCTGCTCCGATCCCGATCTGGTCAAGTTTGGCGTTACCGCCAAGGTGACCGACGAGCTCG
>CABQNA010000178.1 GCA_902465425.1 uncultured Collinsella sp. | reverse complement strand
GGCGGCGCCGGCCGGACACACCTCAACGCAGCGACCGCAGGCCACGCACTTGTCCTTCTCGACCTTGGCGACATAGGCCGAGCGCGACAGGTTGGGCGTGTTGAACAGCTGCGAGGTGCGCAGGGCGTAGCACACGTTGACGTTGCAGTTGCAGATGGCGAAGATCTTATTCTCGCCGTCAATGTTGGTGATCTGGTGCACAAAGCCGTTGTCCTCGGCCTGGCGCAAGATGTCGTAAACCTCGTCGCGGGTCACGTAATGGCCACGATCGGTTTCGACCACGTAGTCGGCCATATCGCCCACGGCGATACACCAATCGGCCGGGTCGTCGGCGCAGCCCTCACCCATCACGCGACGGCTCGCGCGGCAGCTGCAGGTGCTGGCGGCATATTTGCCATCGTATTTGTCGAGCCAATGCTCGATATGCTCGATCGGCACCGACGTGCTCGCGGCATCGATAGCCTTCTCGACCGGAATGACATGCATGCCGATGCCGGCACCACCGGGCGGCACCATCGGAGTTGCCTTGGACAGCGGTCCCTTGGACGCCTGCTCAAAGAACTTGGCATAGACCGAGTGCTCCTCGAGCTGGCTCACGCGCATGTTGAGGAACTCGGCGGAACCCGGCACCAGCATGGGCAGCACCCACTGCTTGGCGCGCTCTGGGTTTTCCCAGTTGTACTCGAGCAGACCCGTGTAGCTCATGTCGTCGAGCATCTTCTCGATATCGGCTTCGGGCATGCCGGTGAGCTTGACCATCTCGGGCAGCGTATAGGGGCGGCGCATCTTCATCTTGCAGAGCACTTCGGCCTGCTCGTCGGTTGCAGCCTCGGCAAACGACCAGTACTCGTAGCCCAGCAGCTCATCGCGATGCAGCAGACGGTTGGTGCAGTGCTCGCACAGCTTGACGATGGCCTCGCGCGGATGCTCCGGCAGCGGCGGCACGAACTCCGAACCGATGTCGGGCTCGGTGTAGCTAATCCCCGGTCCGTTGAGAATCATGGTTGTCCCTTCTCTTGCCACAGCCCGGCGGGACCGCGGCGCCCCTCTTTTTTTGCAGGCCGGGCATGCCCCCATGCCGTTCACCCGCCATTGTTGACATTGTGTCAAAAATAGTATTGACGAACCGTCAACAATATTCAAGACTGTTAGGCGAACGGTCAGGCAAAAGAGGATGAAAGGCGGCAAAACATGGGCAACAACACAGCAGGTACCTCTGTGGTCGATGCCGTCCCCGCATCCGATAGCACGGCAAAGCGCCTGACGGGCGACGAACGCCGTCGCGAGATCCTCGATGCCGTGCGCACCGTAAGCTCCGAGCTGGGCGTGTCCCACCTATCGGTATCGGCCGTGACCAAGCGAGCCGGCTGCACGCGTTCATTGTTCTACCACTACTTCGCCGACATGGACGCCGCCGTCACCACCGTCATGGACGAGGCAATCGACGGTTTTATCTCCGAGCTCGAGCAGTGGAACGCCGGCCGCACCGTCGGTGATATCGAGGGCGCGCTCGACACCGTCGCCCCGCTCTTTAAGCGTCTGGTCGCCAGCGGCCACGAGCTGCCGAGTACGCTCACCTCGAGCAGCGGCGCGCTCTACGGCGGCTTTTTGCACAACGTGGTCCAACGCGTGGCGCAGTATATCTGCGACACCACCGTGGTGGACTTTGTCGCCCATCACGAGCTACGCATCGACCATGTCTACGAGACGTTCTACACCCTCATCATGGGGTTGTTGATGTATATCCGCACGCACCCCGATGTGCCCGACGAGACGGTCAAGGAAATCATCGCCTCGACACTCCACATCGAGGGCTATACCGCCAAGTATCCGGAGCGCAAGCCCCAGGACTGACGACATTTGGCCAAACTGCCCGCGATCAGAAGAGGGGCCGCGGGCGTGTGAAAGGAGAGCAGCATGCTGTTCGATGTTTGGGGTAGCGATACCCTTATCCACTGGGCCGGCTGGGCCATGGTCTTTATTGGCCTGATCGTGCTCAATGAGGTTGGCCGCCGCACCAAGCTGGGCGCGGCAATCATCTTTGGCGTGGCTCCGCTGGCCATGACCATCTACTGCGTCGCCATCGCCGTGGGCGTCTCACAAGGCGCCGAGTGGGCGCTCACCAACCCCACCCATGTGTACCAGAACAGCTGGTTCCACTACGCCAAGGTATACGCGGCGCTGGCCGGTTGCTGGGGCTTCATTGCCATTAAGTACCAGTGGGGCAAGATCGGCAAGGCGCATTGGTTCCGCGCATGGCCGTTTGTGATCGTCGCCATCAACATCATGATCGCCGTCGTGTCCGACTTTGAGAGCGCCTATCACTTCTTTGTCCTGCGCCAGTCCACCTGGGTCACCTCCGAAGGTGCCACGCAGCTGGCCGGCTGGAACAACGTGTTCAACGGCATCGCCGGTATCATCAACATCTTCTGCATGACCGGTTGGTGGAGCGTCTACGCCTCCGAGGATCAGACCGACATGCTGTGGCCCGACATGACCTGGGTCTACATCATCGCCTACGATATCTGGAACTTCTGCTACACCTACAACTGCCTGCCCACCCACTCCTGGTTCTGCGGCTTTGCGCTGCTGCTGGCGCCCACCGTCGCCGCCTTTATCTGGAACAAGGGCGGCTGGATTCAGAACCGTGCCTTTACGCTGGCCATTTGGTGCATGTTTGCCCAGGTGTTCCCGTTCTTCCAGGAGGAGTCCATCTTTGTGACCCACTCCACGCTCGACCCCGTCGCCGCCACCGCGGTCTCGATCGCCGCGCTGATCGCCAACGTCGCCGCGATTATCTACATCGCCTACCGCGCCAAGAAGCTCGGCCGCAACCCCTACAAGCAGGATGTCTTTGAGGGCACCAGCGATTGGGAGAAGGCCACCGCTCGCCGCGCCAAGGTTGATTACGCACACGCCGAGTAACGCGTTTATTCCGTCCACATTTGGATGTAGGCAAACTTAGCCGACGCCGCAATCGCGCGTCATGCGCAGCCCCGGAAAGCGATTCGCCCGCTTTCCGGGGCATTTTGTTGTTGCGCGCATTCACGCACATATGCAAAACCTCTCTCACAGATAAAATCAGATTTCCAACCGCCCGACAGCTCTATGTGACCCCAATTTTGGGTACAGTGTTGTCCCGATATTGAGCTTGGGGGATATATGAAAGATGAAACGATGGGCCAAGAGGATGCGGCCCAAGATGCAGAAGCGTGTGCCGAGGCCCTGGAGAGCCTAGACCAGATCGCGCTGGCCGAGATTGCGTTTGACGATTCGAACGTTGATGTGCAGGATGAGCCGGAAATCGAGGTGCAGCCCGATGATCGGGATGCAAAAGACGATGGCGCCGCGCCCACCGAGGACGAGGCGGGGCACGAGGAATCCGAATGCGAGGCCGACGACCAGCCCGAATCCGACACGAGCGAGGAAACCATCTTGCTCGACAGCTTACCGGCCGAAGATTCGCTGACCCGCGAGCTTCCCGGCCTGGGCTCCGCGCCTGCCGTGGAC
>CABQNA010000177.1 GCA_902465425.1 uncultured Collinsella sp. | reverse complement strand
TTACTCGCTATTTCGGACAGTCCTGGCTCACGACGGAGGCGCCACTGGCGCCTCCTGTTCGTGCGGAACTCATATCGAGCAAAGGTCCGGGGCCTCGCTACGGGGCAGTCAAGTTGACGTAGCTGAGATGCATCATGCGGTCTGCTCACTCCTCGAAGTTCTTAGCGGAAATGAGTTGACTTGCAACAACGCTTTGCTTGCGAAGTCGGTTGAGCTGCAACTCAGTATTTATTAGACCTCGAACCCTATACTCGATGTTCGCTTTGTTCACCGAGTATCGCTCGCGAGGGGTCTGGAGTATATCGTCCCGCCCGCAGTTCTGCAGCGAGCGCAGCGAGCGAAGCTGTTTGAGGACGGGATGATATACTCCAGACCCCCAGAAAGGTTACCTATGAACTACGCGAACATTAAGTATTTCGACATTGCTGATGGGGAAGGCGTTCGTACTTCTTTGTTTGTGAGCGGGTGCCGTCGTGGGTGCAAGAATTGCTTTAACTCTGTTGCGTGGGACTTTGCTGCGGGCGAGCCCTTTGATCGCGCCGCCGAGGACAAGATTATCGAGAGCCTCGACCATCCCTTTATCGATGGTTTGACGATTTTGGGCGGCGAGCCTATGGAACCTGAGAATCAGGCGGGACTCGTTGATTTTGTCGAGCGTGTTCGCGCGGCCTATCCAGCGGGGTCGGGGAAGACTATTTGGTGCTTCACCGGCGATGTGCTCGAGGAGCTTATGCCGGGCGGTCGTCATCATACCGAGGTGACGGACCGCATCCTTGCCTGCCTCGACATGTTGGTGGACGGCCCGTTTGTTCAGGACCTGCACGATATCTCGTTGCGCTTTAGGGGCTCGAGCAACCAGCGCGTGATCGATATGAACGCTACGCGCGCCCGTGCTGAGCGCGAGGGCGTTGCGCTTTGTGATGCGGTTGAACTTTGGCGTGATGATCCGGTCTATTCGACCCATACTATGTAGCTTGTGGTCGATGCCGGAGGGCGTGGTACCATAGCGCGAACGTGAAATTGGAAAAGTGAGGCCCAGATGGTCGATCAGGAAAAAGTCGAGGCCGCCATTAAGCTGTTGCTTGAGGGCATAGGCGAGGACCCAACTCGTGAGGGCCTGCTGGAGACCCCGGCGCGCGTTGCCCGTATGTATGGCGAGATTGCCGGTGGTATGGACCAAAGTGCCGAGGAGCATCTGTCCAAAACTTTTGCCGTCGCTTCGAACGATTTGGTTATCGAGCGCGACATCACGTTCTACTCGCTGTGTGAACATCATCTGCTGCCGTTTTATGGCAAGGCCGCCATTGGTTATATCCCTAACGGTCGCGTGGCAGGTCTGTCTAAGCTTGCCCGCACGGTTGAGGTCTATGCCCGTCGTCTGCAGCTGCAGGAGCAGCTGTGTGCACAGGTTGCCGATGCCCTCATGGAATATCTTGCTCCCCAAGGGGTGATTGTACTGATGGAAGCCGAGCACATGTGCATGACCATGCGCGGCGTGCAAAAGCCCGGCACCAAGACCGTGACGCTCGCTCGCCGCGGCGTCTTTGAGACCGATCCCGCGCTCGAGGAGCGGTTCTTTAGGATGCTGAGCCGCTAACCATGAGAGTCGTCAACGACTTTACATCGAAGACCGATGAGGGGACGCCGCGTCGCGGCTTTATGGCTTCGGGCCTGACTCCCTTTGGCGCCATGCCTCGCATTGATTACATTTGTGCCAACGGGCTGTTCCGGCGGCACCTGGGCAACATTGCGCAGTTGGAATCGGGGCGCATCTTCTGCCGCCACGGTATTGACCATCTGCTCGATGTCGCTCGCATTATGTGGATCAAGAATCTCGAGGAACAGCTCGAATTTGACCGCGAGGTCATCTACGCCACGGCACTTCTTCACGATATCGGCAAAGATGAACAGTATGAATCGGGTATATCCCATGATGTTGCAAGCGAACGCGTCGCTGATGCAATTCTCGGCGGCATGCCCGATGACGTGGCGTTTGAGCCGGCCGATGCCGCAGCCATTAAGACGGCCATTCTGGGCCATCGAAAGCTGCGCGTGAACAGCCAGCCGCTTGAGCGTCTGCTCTATGCAGCCGACAAAGCGTCGCGCGCCTGCTTTGCATGCCCCGCGCGCAATGCTTGCAACTGGAGCGATGATAAAAAGAACCTGTCGATTCGCGTGTAGTTAGTTTGCGCGGTCAGGGTTCTAAACGAAGGAGACGATCGCGATGAGTAACAAGAAACTGCCCGAGAATGCAACCAAGACTGAAGGCGCCGAGCTCGCCCGCCGTGGAAGGGGCGAAATATCCACCGCAACGGCGGTGCCTCACGTGAGCTATGACGATCTGCGCCATGCCGATCGTATTGTCATTAACGGCCTTGAGGTTTTTGCCAACCATGGCGTGTATCCCGAGGAGAACGCGCTGGGTCAGAAGTTCATCGTTTCTCTGGTGCTCTATGCCGACCTGCGCGCGGCGGGGGAGCACGATAACCTGGATGCCTCGATTGACTACGGCTCGGTGTGCCACGATGTCGATGGCTATCTGCGCGAGCATACGTTTAAGCTCATCGAGGCGGCAGCCGAGGGGACAGCCCAGATGCTGCTACGTCGTTACCCCCTGCTGCTTGGTGTGCGCATAAAGCTCGATAAGCCGTGGGCTCCTGTTGGCCTGCCCCTGGCAAGCTGCGGCGTCGAGATCGAGCGCGTGCGCTAACCGGTTCTAATACGTCTCTATGGGTGGCTGCTTGAGCCGCTGGGACAGTGCTCTATTGTTGGGGCAGTACGTGTCGAGCAGGGCGTGAAACCGCTGATTGTGGCTTGGCTCGAGCAAGTGGACGAGCTCGTGGGCGACAACCATGTCGAGGCATTCGACGGGGTAGGCGGCGAGCTCGCGTGCGATGCGAACGGCGCCGGATTTGGGCGTGCATGAGCCCCAACGCGTTTTCATACTGCGTACGGAAACGCGGGATACGGCGACACCCATTGCGATTTCGTATGCGTGCACAATATCGCGCAGCGTCGATGTGACTTCGGACGTATAGAGCTGGTCGATGCGGGTCTGGAGTTCTTTGGGCGTTAGACCGTCGAGGGCTGTGCGCTGCTTTGCCTGCGTGCACCCACTTGGCTCGTCGGTACCCATAAAGCTTGCGAACGTGGCTTGTTTGGGCCGCGGTGCGGGGAGCTCAAAGTTGTGGTCGAGTGCATCCTGAACGGTGATGGGCTTACCCCAAAGCGCAATGATGGACGAGGGGCTGAGCGGCTCTCGCGCCGTCGCCTGACGTTGCTCGCGCTGGGCGAGTCGGCTGATAATCCAGGCGCTGTTGCGCATCACAAACGCTTCGATACGCTCGCGGGTGGCGCCGAGCGGTGCGCTGGCGTGGACCTCGCCGCTCGATGTGACGCGTAGGTTGAAGTTCTTGACGCGCTTTTTGGTAACGACGACGGGGATGGGCGTCCCATCCAGTCGAGATACGGAAATCGTAAACTGCTGCGTCAAAAGCGGTCCTTCAGATTGGGGACGGGCCGGCATGTCGACCGTTCG
>CABQNA010000176.1 GCA_902465425.1 uncultured Collinsella sp. | reverse complement strand
CCGCGCTTGAGGGTTTCCGCACCATCTGTGCTGAGTCTCCGGTGCCGATCGTTGCCGATATCCACTTTAACCATAAGCTCGCCATTGGCGCCGTGGAGGCCGGTGCCGCTAAGCTCCGCATCAATCCCGGCAACATTGGCGATTGGGCCAAGGTCGACGCCGTGATCGATGCCGCGGGCGCCGCTGGGTGCGCGATTCGCATTGGCGTGAACGCCGGCTCGCTTGAGCAGGATATCGCCGAGCGCGATGACCTTACGCAGCCCGAAAAGCTCGTGATGTCGAGCGAGCGTTTCGTTAAACATTTTGAGGACCGCGGCTTTACGAACATTGTGCTTTCCGCCAAGGCTCACAGCGTGCAAACGACGCTTGATACCTATCGTGCCCTGTCGCGCGAAATCCCCCATGTTCCGCTTCATTTGGGTGTGACGGAGGCCGGAACCAAGCTCCAGGGCACCATTAAGAGCTCTGTGGGCCTGGGTATTCTGCTTTCCGAGGGCATTGGCGACACCATGCGCGTCTCGCTCACGGCCGATCCGGTCGAGGAGCCGCCGGTCGCCTGGGGTATCCTGCAGTCGCTGGGCCTTCGCCGTCGTGGTCCCGAGATCGTCTCGTGCCCCACGTGCGCTCGCTGCCAGGTCAACCTCATTCCTATCGCCGAGGAGGTCACCGAGCGGCTTAAGAACTACTCCGCGCCGCTTTCGATCGCCGTGATGGGGTGTGCGGTCAATGGCCCCGGCGAGGCCTCTGATGCCGACTTGGGTGTTGCCTGCGGACGAGGTCAGGGCCTGCTCTTTTCGCACGGCCAGATCATTGGTAAAGTAGCTGAGGACCAAATTGTCGACGCGCTTATGGCCGAGGTCGACAAGCTTATTGAGGAGAAATAAATGACTCGAGCAATGTATATGTCTAAGCTGTATGCTCCGACGCTCAAAGAGGATCCGGCCGACGCCGAGCTTGCGAGCCATCGCCTGCTGCTCCGTGCCGGCATGATTCGCAAGGAGGCCGCCGGTCTCTATTCCTATCTGCCGCTCGCGTGGCGCTCGATTCGCAAGATCGAGAACATCGTGCGCGACGAAATGGACGCTGCCGGCGCCCAGGAGCTCATGATGCCCATCATGGTCGATGCCGAGTTATGGCGTGAGTCCGGCCGCATCGATGCCTATGGCAAGGAGCTTGTGCGCTTTGACGACCGTCACGGTCGCGAGTTCGTGCTGGGCCCCACCCACGAGGAGACCGTCACGGCCCTGGTGCGCAACGAGCTGCGCTCCTACAAGCAGCTGCCCGTCAACCTGTACCACATTCAGGACAAGTTCCGCGATGAGTTCCGTCCCCGCTTTGGCCTGATGCGCGGCCGCGAGTTCATCATGAAGGACGCCTACAGCTTCTCCGCCACGCAGGAGAGTCTGCAGGAGGAGTACGACAAGATGAAGCAGGCCTACGCCAACATCTGCGAGCGCTGCTACATCAAGGCTCTGCCCGTTGTCGCCGACTCCGGCGAGATCGGCGGCGATACCTCCGTCGAGTACATGGCGCTGGCCGACGCCGGCGAGGCTTCGCTGGTCTACTGCGACGATTGCGGCTTTGCTGCCGATGACGAGGCGGCAAGCACCAAGGTCGTCGTGACCGAGGGCCCCGGCGACGGCACGCTCACCAAGGTCGAGACTCCGGGCATGGGCACCATCGAGGCGGTCGCCAAGTTCTTCGGCTTCCCCGAGAACGGCACGCGCAAGTCCCTGGCTCTCATCGACGCCGAGGGTAAGCCGGTTGTGGCCATCGTTCCAGGCGACCATGAGCTCAACGACTGCAAGGCCGAGCACGTCTTTGGCAAGGGCTATCGCATGATGACCGACGAGGAGCTCCAGACCTACGGTCTGCATAAGGGCTTTATCGGACCGGTTAACCTGCCCGAGGGCATCCGTCTGGTCTGCGACGAGAGTCTGCGCGAGTCCAAGCAGTGGGCTTGCGGTGCCAACGAGGTCGATTATCACTTTACCGGTGCCTGCCCCGAGCGCGACTTTACCGTCGACGAGTGGGCCGACCTGGTCACCGTCGTTGCCGGCGATCCCTGCCCGCACTGCGGCAAGCCGCTCTCTGCTGCTCGCGGCATCGAGGTCTCCCAGGTGTTCCAGCTGGGCACCAAGTACTCCGAGGCCATGGGTGCCACCTTTATGGACGAGGATGGCAAGGAGAAGCCGCTCATCATGGGTTGCTACGGCGTGGGCGTGTCTCGCTCGCTCGCTGCCGTCGTGGAGCAGCATAACGACGAGCACGGTATCGTCTGGCCTGTCTCCGTTGCCCCGTACGAGGTCACGGTGATTCCGCTCGATCCCAAGAAGGAGGAGTGCGCTACCGTCTGCGACCAAATCGTCGAGGGTCTGTGCGCCGAGGGTATCGAGGTTGTCGTGGATGACCGCGACGAGCGTCCCGGCTTTAAGTTTGCCGACAACGACCTTATGGGCTTCCCGTATCAGGTAGTGCTCGGTAAGCGTGGCCTTAAGAACGGCACCGTCGAGCTCAAGGACCGTGCTACGGGCGAGCGCGAGGATGTGGCGATCGATGAGGTCGTCGCCAAGGTCGCCGAGCTTGTGAAGGCAGCACGTCGTTAATCGACATTTCTGCTAGTAGATGTAATTGCAGGCCTGCTCCGCATCTCTCTTAGAATGAGATGCGGAGCAGTCTTTTTTGTTGCGTGAATAAGCTCGACGGGTAAAGGAAAACCCCACAGCCCAAATGAGCTGCGGGGTTTTCCTTTGTGCCTCCGATGCGAAATAAATCGCTCAGATACTACTGATAATCGACGACGTCGATCCAGTTCTTAAGGAACTCATCGTTCACGTTGCGCTTACGAGCGAGCTCGGAAGCGGCGACGATGCTCGTCCACTGACGCACGACCTGCATGGGCATGTCGGCGCGGTCGCAGTAGAGCTCCAGGTAGGCCTCAGCCTGGTCCTTGCTGTTGAGGGCAAAGAGCAGGTAGGTGGTGGCAACGTCGGCAGCAGGGGAGCCCTGGGTAGCGTGTGCCCAGTCGCACACATAGAGCTGACCGTCATCGCCGACGATGACGTTGGAGGGGTTGAAGTCGCCGTGGCAGACCTTGAACTCCTTGGTCATGCCGTCCAGACGCTCCTGAAGGTTGTAGCGCGTGGTGGCATTGAGCTGATCGAGGCTGTCGATCATGCGGGCGAACTTATCGCGCTGACGGTTGAGCAGCGGGGAGGTGTAGCCGTGGATCTCGATCTGGAGGTCGACGAACATCTCGAGGTACTCACCAAAGCGCTGGGGCTCGGCAGTCATCTTCTCGGCAAGGGTGGTGCCCGGAACCTTCTCGGTCACGAGAGCCCAGCCGTTGGCGTTCTCGAGCTGGGAAACCTCGAGAGCCTTGGGGCTGCGGATGCCGCACTCATTGATGCGGGCAAGATTCAAAGCTTCGTTGAACACGTCGGAGACGGGCTTGGTCTCGTTAAAGACCTTGACGATCTTGTCGCCCAGGTCGTAAACGACCTTGTTGCCGCGACGGACGAGCTCGGTCTTGGAATCGGGGAGCAGCATGATTGCATCCTTTCAACGATGCGATAGAAGCAACGGCGGGGGCGTGCGTAC
>CABQNA010000175.1 GCA_902465425.1 uncultured Collinsella sp. | reverse complement strand
CGCTGCGACCGTCGGCATGGAAACGCTCAAGCTCGCGCACGGGGACCTCGCCGCTCTTGTAGAACGTACGGACGCCGCGCACCAGGTCGGTGATCTGCTGATCGTCAAAGTGATGACAATAGCGGTAGGCGTGGCGGTCGTTTTGCCAGCCAATGAGGTGGTCGCCGGCTTCAAACTGCGCGGAATCGTAACCCTCAAACGGTGGGGTGAGCTCGGCGCGGGCTTCGGCTCGAACGGCCTTGCGCGCCATGCGCTCGTCGTTCATAAACTCCCAAAAGCTGATGGCGATGATGCCGCCTGGGCGCGTCTGGCGCACCAGGGCGTCGAGCACGCGTACACGGTACTCGCACGACGGCACATGGTGCATAAAGCCAAAGCAGACCGAGATGTCGGCGAGCGGGGCGTCGAAAAGCACATCGGGTGTCTCGGCGGGATTGAGCTTCATGAGGGCGTCGAGCACATCGAGTTCCTGGAAGTGCAGGTTGGGAATGCGCAGGGCGTGACCGCGTGCATCGATGGCCAGGTCTTGGCACGAGTCGACGCCATAGAACTCAAACGGGCAGCTGGCATCTGCCGAGGGGTTTGCGCCGTCGACGCCCTTGGCGGCAAGTGCGCCGCCGGCGGCAAAGTTTTCGAATCGCATATTGCCGCAGGCGAGATCGAAGACGCGGACGGGATGCTCGATCGTGGCGACGTCGAGCTGTTCGAGCGCGATGTCCATGGTGCGCACCCAGCCGGGCCACGGGGCCTGGCGCGTATCGGAAAAGGAGGCGGAGTGCTCGCGATAGAACGTGTTGTTGAGCTGGATGAGCGATGAGGCGAAATCGCGGTTCACGGCGCGGAACTCCCTCCGTTGGCGGTGCGGTATAAACAATATGACCATACTACCGTTAACGCCGCAACGGGGACAACTGAGCTAGGCCCCATTGCTTTGTTTGGACACATTTCCGCAGCTCATATGCACCCGCAACCGCCGGTTGTCAAAAATCTCACTAGAATAGGTGGCATGCTTTTAGCGGTGGCGGATAGATTTTTAACTGTGCAAGGCGCCTTAAGAACAAAAACGGTCCGGCGGCACGGCTGGCATCACATAGGAGGAACCATGAATGTAGAAACTGCGCAGCGGCTCGCCGACCTTCGTCGCAGCAAGGGTTTTAGCCAAGAAGGGCTGGCGCGAAAGCTGGGGCTGTCGCGCCAGGCGGTCAGTAAATGGGAGCGCGCGGAGAGCTCGCCCGATACCGAGAACCTGATCTCGCTCGCCAAACTCTATGGCGTGAGCCTGGACGAGCTCCTCAATCCGAGCGATGAGATCGAGGACGATATCGAGTTTGAGAACGAGGACCGCGCCCGCCAGCGCGAGGCCGAGGCGGCGGAACGTGCCCGAACCCATGAGGCGGCGGCGCGCGCTACCGAGGCGGCAACACAGGCGAGTGATGCTGCGGCCAAGGCGGCGCAAGCGGCAAGCTGGAGTGCACAGGCTGCCAATGCCGCTACGGCGCAGGCGACGAGTGGCACCGCGGTTGGCTCGACTCCGGTGAAGGGCCCGTTCCAGTCGTTCCCATATTGGGCCGTGTGCTGGCTGCTGTTCTTTTTGCTGATGTTCCTGTTTGGTACCGGCCCCTTTGCCGCACTGATCTTCTTTACGATTCCCATCTATCACTGGGTGGCACGTGCGCTCGATGGTGATTGGGCGCGTGGGGATATCCAGGTTGGCCCGGCACCGGTGACAGCTAGGGCTCAGAATGTTTCCGCTTCGGTTGATGCTGACGTGGCTACCGCGGCCACCGCTGAGCCATGTGCCAAAGAGGGTGATGAATGATGAAGCTTTCGCATGAATCCAAGGTACGCCTGGGTGTTGGCATCGGAGCGTTTGTGCTCATTGTTGGGCTTGTCTTTGGCGTTTCGCGGACATTGATTCATTTTGATGGCCCGTGGGATCTCGACGATGTTGTATCCGGCCTGTCTGGTATGGACGATGTGGTGGACGAGGGCGATCTTTTGGATGACGGTAACTATTCCGCTCGGCCTCAGCAGCTTTCGAGCGAAACCTTTGATGCCGACGCGTTCACATCGCTTGACTTGGACGTGACGTCGGGCACGGTCGAGGTCAAACACGTCTCCGGCGGGCCAGTGCGCGTGATTGAAAGCGGTCGCGTGGCAACGGGGACCGTTGCCTTCGATGCGGCAACCCAGAACCTGGCCGAAATCAAGGGTTCTACGCTCAAGATTCGCCAGTTCGATTGCGATGACGAGCGCGCCATTGACCGTACGGTTACCGTCGAACTGCCGCGCGATGTTGCCGATAACATGGTGGGCATCACAGCGAATGTAGGATCGGGTGATCTGACGGTCGCGGGCATTGCGTGTCATGACCTCAACCTGACTCTGGACTCGGGAGACGTTGAGTTTACGGGCACCGTGACCGATACCCTGAATGCCGAGGTCGGTTCGGGCGATGTGACGTTCGAGCTCTACCAGGCCCCCGCGAAGTCGATGGATGTGAGCGTGGGCTCGGGCGACGTGGAGATGACGGTTCCGAACTCTACGGGCTTTAAAGCGATCCTCACCTTGGGCAGTGGCGACTTCGAGAGCGATTTCCTTCCGCTTGGCTACGACGGCGAGACCATTTTGAATCTTGAATTCGATAACGGCGATAAGTCTGCCACGTATCGTTTTGAGGTCGGTTCGGGCGACATGTCGTTTGATCCGGAATGATGACTGCGGGCTGGTCCGCAAGCATAGATGCTTAGACGCGCTGTTTGATGAAGGCGCCGAAGCCGAGATCGGCTCCGGCGCCTTTGCCTTTACAATGGGGGCATGGAACAGATTATCTTGAACATACTCGAGGCTCTGCGTCGCGGCGAGATCGTGGACGACAAAGCGCTCGTCAAACTGATACATGCCGAGGCACGCCGTGAGGGTGCCGACAAACGCGATCTGGCCAAGCGTCGCCTGCTGCCGTTTTACCAGCGGGTGAAGCGCGAGGAGCCGGCTCGTTGGACGGTATGGAATGTCGACGCCGAGCTAGAGCGTCAACTGCTGCAGGTGCTGCGTATGAAGCCGCGCCGAACGGCCTCGGGCGTGGCGGCCATTACCGTCATCACCAAGCCGTGGCCGTGCTCGGGCGATTGCCTGTTTTGTCCCAACGATCTGCGCATGCCCAAGAGCTATCTGCACGCCGAGCCGGCATGCGCCCGTGCGGAGCAAAATTGCTTTGATCCGTATTTGCAGGTGAGTGCTCGTTTGACCGCGCTTTCGCAAATGGGGCATGCGACCGATAAGATCGAGCTCATTGTGCTCGGCGGTACCTGGAGCGACTATCCGCAAGGGTATCAAACGTGGTTTATGTCGGAGCTTTTCCGTGCGCTCAATGACGATGCCGTCGCCGGCGTGGCGGCAAACCCCATGTTGGCGCGTCCGGGCATCAGCCGTGCCGAGGCGGGGCGCCTGCTCGACGATGCGCCCGCCGATGCCCTGCCGCCGGTGGTGGCGGAGCGTCGCGAGCGCTACCGGGCTGCCGGCATTGCGACAGACGAGGCCGAGCTCGCGAGCGGCGTTGCCGACGAGCAGGGGCGTGTGGATGCTACCGTGGGTGGCTATAACCGCGCGGTGCG
>CABQNA010000174.1 GCA_902465425.1 uncultured Collinsella sp. | reverse complement strand
CCCGGCCTGCGATGACGTTGCTGGTGGTTCTTGGGCATCGCTTGCTGGCGGGGTTCCTTGTCTGAGTTGGACTTAGTTGGTGGGGCCACTCGTCCCGGTCGCTGTCCCGCGCCTTTGGCGCGGGAGGCGCGCCTCTTTGGGATGAGAGGAAGCCGCGGTTGATGGGGCACTGCACACCGATTGGGTTACTTTGGACTGCGGCGAACTCGTTGTTGTCCGAGCCCCCTCTCCCCTTTCCGCTGGTTCGCGCTTTGCGCGAACTCCGCGCTACTGAGGACCCGTTAGGATTCCGGTGTTGGATCCGTCGTCTCGCCCCGCCCCAGCATCGATTTCAGCTTCTCGAAGCTCTCCTCGCTCAGGCAGTGTTCCATGTGGCAACCCTCTTGCGAGGCAACCTCGGGTGCTACGCCGGCGTCCTCTAGCAGCCCCACAAAAAAGCAATGGCGCTCCCACATTTGACGGGCGACCTCAAGACCGCGTTCCGTCAGATGCACATCGCGTTTGCCCATCTCCACGTAGCCGTTGCTCTCCAAGGTCGCCATGGCCTTGGAGACGCTTGCCTTGGTTACGCCCAGGTATTCGGCAACGTCAATCGATCGAACGATGCCTTGGCGCTTCGAGAGCACATAAATAGATTCGAGATAGTCTTCTCCAGATTCACGCAGGGCCATGGGCCGCCTTTCGCGATGGCTTCTAGTTAGCCTTTGGATACTTTTGCTTGATTTACTTTACCGCAAAAGTTGCCCATGTCTTACTACGTTGTTTAAAAAGTTAACCGTGTTTCACAAAATGTGCGGGGCAAGCTGGGCGAAACGGCACGCAACGTACAAGGAGTGTCCCCGACTGCCGGCACAAAAGTAACGTCCCCAAGTGTCGAGCCGCAGCTATAGCAGCCCAAAGTGCTTTGCGGCGTTGTAGATTCCGTCGTCGTCCACGGCGGTCGTCACGTAGGTCGCCGCGGCCTTCACCGTGTCCTGCGCATTACCCATGGCCACGCTTGTGCCCACGGCGGAAAACATCGACAGGTCGTTCTCGCCGTCGCCAAAGGCAATCGCCTCGCTCGCATCGACACCCAGGCGCTCCAGCGTCGCCGCCACGCCCAGGTCCTTGCCGCCGTTAGCAGGAATAATGTCGCAGAACAGGTCGCACCAGCGCGTAGTGAGTGAATGCGACACCGCATCAGTCACGATATGCTCGTCGGCCGGATCCACAAAGGCGCAAAACTGGTAGACCGGTGCGTCAAAAGCGTGCTCAAACGGCTCCTCATGGTAGACGATCCCCGCGTTGTTGCCGGCCGTCACCACGCGCTCGGACAGGCGGTTCACAAACGAGTTCTCGCCCTGCATGCACAGCGAGTCGTAGCGCCCCTGCGCCACCTGGTCCACAATCACCGCGACGTCGTCCGAATCGATCGGGCAGCTGCGGTAAACCCCCTCGGCATCAAAGCAGTGCTGGCCCGAAAGCGTAATGTACGCATCCCAGCCCAGGTCGAACAGCCAGTCCGGCATCTGGTAGGTCGGACGGCCCGTGGCGATCACGCACGCAATCCCCTGCTCGCGAAAGCTGTCGAGCACCTGCTGCGCCGACGCCGGAATCCGGTGGGTCTTAAAGCTCAGCAGCGTACCGTCGATATCGAAAAACGCGGCTTTGATCATCCTCGTCTACTCCTCGCCCTCGAGCTTTTCGCTCGCCTCGAGCCACGCCATCTCCAGCTCGTCCATGGCAGCGTGAGCCTCGTCGATCTTTGCCTGCTGCTCGCCGAGCGCCGTGTAGTTGGTGGGATTGACTTGGGCCATTGCTGCCTCGGCCTCCTCAACGCGAGCGCGCTGCGTCTCCATCTTGCGCTCGAGCGAGCTCACCTCGCGACGGAGCTTCTGACGTTCGGCGTTGGAAAGGCCATTGGGCTGACCGCTTGCCTTAGGCTTTTCGGCCGCAGCTGCCGCGGCACCGGTGTCAAACGTGCCGGTCTTGGCGCTCGGCGCGCCCACGGGCTCGCCCTCGGCGGTAGCGTTGCACAGGCGCAGGTACTGGTCCACGCCGCCGGGCATATGCGTCAGGTGGCCGTCGAGCAGCGCCCACTGCTGGTCGGTCACGCGCTCCATCAAAAAGCGGTCGTGCGTCACCAGAATCAACGTGCCGGGCCAGCCGTCGAGCAGGTCCTCGACAATCGCGAGCATGTCGGTATCCAGGTCGTTGCCGGGCTCGTCCAGGATGAGCACGTTGGGTTCGTCCAGGATCGTCAGCAGCAGCGACAGGCGACGGCGCTGGCCGCCTGAAAGATCGCCGATGCGGCTCCAGAGCTGCTGCGTCGTAAATCCCAGGCGCTCGCAGAGCTTCTCGGGCGAAGTCTCCTTGCCGTCGATGACGTAGTACTTCTTATAGTTGCCGAGCACCTCGCGAATCGTGTCGCCCATGTAGGGCTCGAGCTCCTCGAGCTGCTGCGACAGCACGCCAAAGCGCACTGTCTGGCCGATCTTTACACGGCCGCGCAGGGGCGCGATCTTGCCCTGAATCACGTCAAGCAGTGTGGACTTGCCGGCGCCGTTCTCGCCCAAAAGACCATAGCGGTCGCCCGCACCAATGAGCCAGGTCACATCGGAGAGCACCTGCTTGGGCGCGCTATCGGTATCCGCATAGCCGGCGTCCATGTCGACCACATCGATAACCTGCTTGCCCAGACGGCTCACGGCGAGGCGCTTGAGCTCCAGCTCGTCACGCACGGGCGGCACGTCGGCGATCAGCTCGCGAGCGGCATCAACGCGAAACTTGGGCTTAGTGGAACGCGCCTGGGCGCCGCGGCTCAGCCACGCGAGCTCCTTGCGCGCCATGTTGCGACGGCGCTCCTCGGTAACCGCGGCCATGCGGTCGCGCTCCACGCGCTGCAGGATATATGCGGAGTAACCGCCCTCGAAGGGATCGACCTGGCCGTCGTGGACCTCCCACATACTGGTGCAGACCTCGTCCAAGAACCAGCGGTCATGCGTGACCACGAGCATGGCGCCCTGACCGCGCTGCCAGCGGGCCTTTAAGTGACGCGCGAGCCAGTTGATGGTGCGCATGTCCAGGTGGTTGGTGGGCTCGTCGAGCATGAGCACGTCGTAGTCGCCGATCAGCAGGCGCGCGAGGTCCACGCGACGGCGCTGACCGCCCGAGAGCTCGCCCACCGTGCCCTCCCAGGACACATCGCTAATAAGGCCGGCCAGGATCTGACGCGTACGCGGGCTCGAGGCCCACTCGTACTCGGGCGTGTCACCGACGACGGCATGGTGCACGGTGTCGGTATCGACCAGGTTGTCCTTTTGGCCGAGCAGGCCGATCGTGGTGCCGCGGCGGTGCGTCACGCGGCCGTCGTCGGGCTCCAGCGTGCCGGCGAGCACGCTCAGCAGCGTCGACTTGCCGTCGCCGTTTTTGCCGACAATACCAATACGGTCGCCCTCGCCCACGCCGAGCGTCACGTTATCGAAAATATGCTTGGTGGGAAACTCTAGGCTGACGGAATCGCATCCCAAAAGAATCGCCATATGCCCTGCTCCTTCGTAGAAATTCAACGTTGTCCATGATAGCAGCGAAAGGGCGGGCCGCACACGACACAAAAAGGCGGGCCATCTCGCAAAAGAGATG
>CABQNA010000173.1 GCA_902465425.1 uncultured Collinsella sp. | reverse complement strand
AAGCTCGAGCTCGACGTCAACGGTGAGCCGTTCGTGGCTTCGGGCGATGTGCTCGTGACCCCGGGTTTCCGTGAGGCGTACCCGTACGGCCTTAAGCGCGATGAGCAGATGCCGCCGCTGGAGCAGGGCGATACGGTCGACGTGTTCGACATTAAGCTCGAGGCCAAGCAGACCGAACCGCCCGCGCGCTACAGCCAGGGCAAGCTCGTGCAGGAGATGGAAAAGCGCGGCCTGGGCACCAAGTCCACGCGCGCGAGCATCATCGAGCGCCTGTACGCCGTGCGCTACCTCAAAAACGATCCCGTGGAGCCGAGCCAGCTGGGCATCGCCATCATCGATGCACTGTCGCAGTTTGCCCCGCGCATCACGAGCCCCGATATGACCAGCGAGCTCGACGGCGACATGACCCGCGTCGAGCGCGGCGAGGACACCGAAGAGCATGTCGTGACGCACTCGCGCGCGCTGCTGGCCGGCGTGCTCGACGAGCTGCTCAAGCATACGCAGGAGCTCGGCGACGCCATCAGCGACGCCGTCACGGCCGATGCGCGCGTGGGCGCCTGCCCCAAGTGCGGCAAGGACCTGGTTATGAAGACGAGCGCCAAGACCCGCGGCAGCTTTATCGGCTGCATGGGCTGGCCCGACTGCGACGTGACCTATCCGGTGCCGAGCGGCGTCAAGGTAAGCCCGCTCGAGGGCGAGGCGGCCGTGTGCCCCGAGTGCGGCGCGCCGCGCATTAAGTGCCAGCCGTTCCGCCAGAAGGCCTTCGAGATCTGCGTGAACCCGACGTGCCCCACCAACTACGAGCCCGACCTTAAGGTGGGCGAGTGCAAGGTGTGTGCCGAGGCCGGACGCCATGGCGACCTGATCGCACACAAGAGCGAGAAGAGCGGCAAGCGCTTTATCCGCTGCACCAACTATGACGATTGCGGCGTGAGCTATCCGCTGCCGGCGCGTGGCAAGCTCGAGGCGACGGGCGAGACCTGCCCCGAGTGCGGCGCCCCCATCGTGGTGGTCAACACGGCGCGCGGCCCGTGGCGCATCTGCGTGAACATGGACTGCCCGACCAAGGAGAAGAAACCCGCCCGCGGCCGCAAGACTGCGACCAAGGCGAGCACGGCGAAGAAGACCACGGCGACAAAGAAGACCACGGCTAAGAAAGCAACTGCCGCCAAGAAGACGACCGCGAAGAAGTCGACTACCAAAAAGACCGCTGCCGACAAGTAGCCGCACGGTCGAAACATCACCTAAAACAAAAACGAGCGAGGACCTCAAAATCCTCGCTCGTTTTTTGTCCGGCAGTTAGGGACGTTCCTTTTAATATGAGCAGGACATTGCCAAGAGGCAAAATCGGGCCTGGCCCCAACGATATGGGGTCAGGCCCTCTCCCTATATCAACCCGTCCGCGGCGACCTCGGCGTGTCTTACCGACGCTCGTCTTTGCAGTTTAATATCCGCCCGCGGCGATCTCTCGCTGGGCAATCCGTTGCTACGGCTGAGGCTTCTTCGTCGAACCGACAGTCTGTGCACGCGTGTGGCGCCCTGGGCGCTCGCAGAAAAGGGACCTGAGGTTCGCCTCAACGGCTTCGGATCGAACCGCTTCCGGGGTGACTGGCTTATGTGCGGGGGACCGCCCCCCTACGCCTCCTCGGCCATGAGGCCGACCGCCCACACCCAGCAGGCGAGCTCGCGCGCCGTGGCCACGTTCGCCTTGTTGCCGTGGACCCCGCGCGCGAGCAGCGCCTCCCGCCTCTCGACCAGCCTCCGCACGCCCTTGGCGGCATGCCTGCGGGCGACCCGGTCCGGGGCCTGGCCCTTGGCGAGGTCCTTCGGCCGCCCCGAGCACGTCAGGTAGTGCCACGCGGCCTCGACCAGCGCCTTCCTCAGGTGTTTGTTGCCTGCCTTGGTGATCGCGCCCCTGCGGTCGCTCTCCCCGCTGGAGTGCTCGGAGGGCGTCAGGCCGACCCATGCGGCGAACGACCGGGCGTTCCTGAACCTCGAGAACTCGCCGGCCTCGAACACGAGGTCGGCGGCCGTCGCGGTGTCGACGCCCTCCTCCTCCATCTGGGCTTGCGGGCCTCGGCCTCGACGAGCCCCTCGAGCCTCGCCTTCTCCTCCGCCGCCCGCCTGACCGCGTCGACGTAGTGGGCGAGCACGTCGTTGTCGGCCCCCTCCGCGAACCCTATCGACTCGATCCAGGACCAGTGCGCCCGGGTCCAGTTGCCCTTCCTGCGGCCGGTGGGCGTCCTCTCGTCGAAGGCGAGCCCGTGCCTGAGCAGGAACTTGGAGAGCCGCTGCTTCGCGCGCGAGAGGTCGTCCCTCGCGTCCTCGAGCGCCCTGGTCAGGTCGCGGGCGGCCTCGCACTCGTCGTCGGGGACCCACACCTCGACCACGTTGCCGACCGACAGCATGCGGGCGAGGAACTCGGCGTCGTTGCGGTCGTTCTTCCTGCGCCTGTCCGCGCTGGGCTTGATCATCTTCGAGACGGCGCCGACCACGCAGTCGACCCCCAGGCCGGAAAGCCTCTTCTGCAGGTCGAAGCCCGTGACCCCGGACTCGTACACGCACCTGGCCCTGGGGTCCACGGAACGGACCCACTCCGCGACGGCGCCGGCGTCGTAGCCGAAGGTCGCGGCACGTACCTCCCCGGTCATGACGTCGAGGGAGACGGCCTTTATCGAGCGGGCGTGGACGTCGAGGCCGATGAAGGTGGTAGTATCGAGCATGGGAGCCCCTTCCATGAATGCGGCGTGGCCGCCACGGTTGGATTAGACACTCACCATTGTCGGCCTAATCCGCGGTCTTTCATGCAGCAGGGGCTCTCAATGTTTTTATGTCCTGCTCATATCGTCTCTGCCGGTAGTTTGGGACGGTCCCTAACTGCCGGCTCGGGAACGACAAAGCGCTAGTTCACTTCGACGGGTTTGGCGTCGGGATAGCGCTCCTCAAAGTCTAGGCGGTACTTATTGTCATTGGTGCCCGCCACGTTGTCGCGCGACAGCGGCGCCACGATCTCATTCTTGTGGTCCGCAGGCTTGGCGTATTTCAGGCTGATCTCCCAGGCATCACAGATTGCGTCAATGCGGTGATCCAGGTCGTCGTACAGGGCGATGATGTCCTTCCAGGAGCTGTAGTTCTTGGAGCTCGTCGGGACGTCTAGGTCCTCGACGATGTCGTAATACTGCTCGATGGTGTCCTCCGTGCGCTCGGCGACGTCGGCGAGATTTTGACGGGTGGTTCGATCCTCTTCCAGATAGCTGCCGTTGAAGTTCTGCGCGCAGCCACGGACGTAGTTGTCGAGGTCTTCTAGCAAGTCGTAGTATTCGCTCAGTCGGCGGTAGAGATTCTGCTCGGAGAGCGTTGCTTCGCCGCCATCCTCGTCGTCATCGTCATCATCGTCGTACAGGCTGTTGGGATCGCCGAGAGGCTTTAGGTCATCGTCGTCGACGTCATGGTGCAGCTTAGCTACCTCGGCAGTCGTCTGCGTGGCGGCGTTGTCGAAAGGCTTGATCACAAAGAAAACGACCAGGGCGATGATGATCGCCACCAGCACAACAATAACGGCGATAAGCGGCCCGGTGCCGCTCTTTTTGGGGGCGGGGGTCTGTGGCGAAGCGGGCGTGTATGCGGGAGC
>CABQNA010000172.1 GCA_902465425.1 uncultured Collinsella sp. | reverse complement strand
GCCTCGTTCTGCCCCTACTGCAACGCCTATGTGGGTCCGGGCGATGGCCCCGAGCACACCGAGTTCGTGTTCTGTGAGGGCTGCGGTGCCCGTCTTTCTCCGCATGATCGTACGTGCCCCAAATGCGGACGCCCCGCTCCGGGTATCCTCTCCGAGGACGCGGCCGCATCCGACTTGGCTGCGGGCCGCACGGCGGGTTTTCCGCGCCTAACGCAAGAGCAGATCGATACCGAGGTGCCGCATGCGCCGGCCTCTGCCGCTGCGGTGCTTTCGGACGCTGCCGATCCTAACGAGACCTGCGTGCTGCCGGCTTTCGATAAGGATTTCGGTATTCCCAAGGTCGATATTCCCACGCCGGTTTCCCTGCACGACGATGCTCAAAAACCCAAGCGCAAGGTGCATCCCGACGAGGACGCTTATCACAAGCACAAGCGTCATATCCCTAAGCCGCTCATCGTCATCGCGATCCTTGCCTTTGTGTGCGGTGGTGCCTATTGGTTCGTGACGACCGATCCCATGGGTGTCATGCCTGGCTTCTATGACCAGTTTGGCCAAGCCGCGCAGACGACCTTCCCCACGCGCCAAAAGGGCGAGGCGACTGAGGACGATACCAAGCAGGACGATTCTGCCGAGGTGGTCCAGGAAGAAACCGTGCTTACCGATGATCAGCTCTATACCAGGCTCGACGGTCTGTATCAGACTATTGTGTCCTACGGTGACGAGGACCAGATCGGCGAGGTCATCGATTCTTTTAACAATGGTTATCTTCGAACGCCACTGTCCACCCGTCAGGAGCTGTCGCAGAGTGCCTACGCCCTGCGCGACCAGATCAAAAAGACGCAAGATGAGCTCAACAACCTTAAGTACCAGGACGATACGGTCTATGCGGATGACATCGCCCACTTAAAGCAGCTTGCCGAGTGGATGTACGAGCGTGTCGACGTGATCTGCCAGAGTTGGGACATCTCGCTGGCCATTCCCGATGGCGAGTCGATGAGTTCCCACCAAAGCGAGATCCTGGCTCCCATCGCCCAGGGCGGCAACAGCGCGCTGAACCAGTACGACGCCAATGTGGGTTCCTGGAAGCCGCAGCAGCGTTCCTAAAATTAGTTCGCCATAGTCGGCATAACCTACGTGCGCAATTGATGTAAGCCTGTGCTTATTGCTACAATTCGTACAAATATGCTTTAAACGCACGAGGAAGGAACCACATGTTTGGTTTTAAGAAAGAGCTCTACACGCCCGAGTATCAGCTTGCCGGCGACGAGTGCGCCGTAATCGAGACGTCGAAGGGTACCATCAAGGTCAAGTTTGACGGCGAGGGCGCTCCCATTCATGTCGCGAACTTCTGCGAGCTTTCCACGATGGGTTTCTACGATGGCCTTAAGTTCCATCGCTATGTTCCCGGCTTCGTCATTCAGGGCGGCGACCCCAATACCCGCGATATGTCCGGCGCCGACGTCGCTGCCGGTCTTGAGGGCCCCGACGGCATGCCCGGTACCGGTGGCCCCGGCTACTGCATCAAGGGCGAGTTTGCCACCAATCCGCGCAACAGCCATGTCGATGGTGCCCTTGCCATGGCACGCTCCATGGACCCCGATTCCGCGGGTTCGCAGTTCTACTTCTGCCTGGGCGCCCAGCATAACCTCGATTCCGGTTACACCGTCTTTGGTACCACGGTCGAGGGTCTCGATGTGATTTCGCAGCTGCGTGCCGGCGACGAGATCGTCCATGTCGAGATCGTTCACGAGTAAAGGGGACTTCCTTGAATAGCCAGCTGATCCAACAGGGCCGCGCCGCTTACCGCGCGGGTGATTTTTCCGCTGCAGCCCAGATGCTTGGGGCGGCAAAAACTCCCGATGAGATTATGGGCGAGGCCGATCACCTTCGTGGCAACGCCTTGATGCACCTGGGCATGTATGCCGAGGCTGCCGAGGCTTATGCCGCCGCCCTCAACGACGGCACCTATGGCAAGCGCGGCGCGCTGCTCACCAACCGCGGCAAGGCACTCGCCGCCGTGGGCGACTACACGACGGCCGCTCAGGCGTTCTCTGCTGCTACGCAGGACGCTTCCTATGCCACGCCGTTCAAGGCCTATCTGGGCCTTGGTAACGCGCTGTTCCAGTCGGGCGACTATGCCAACGCGGGTACTGCCTTCCGTCAGGCCGCCATCGACGGCGCCAATCCGGCTCCTGCCGGCGAGCTCGGTCGTTGCTTCATTAAGCTCGGCCGTCCGGCGGATGCCGTGGAGACCTACCGCACGGCTATCGACTTTGCCGGCCCCCGCGACGACACGCGTGCGCTCAACGCCGGCATGGGTCAGGCGCTTTCTGCCGCCGGCCGTCCGTCCGACGCACTCGACGCCTTTAACGCTGCCACTGCCGATGGCATCTACCAGCTCACCTCCGAGCAGGCCGATGAGCTTGCCCGCGTGCACGATTCGCTTGCCGCGCTGTCTGCCCAGACGGCTATGGCCACGGCTCCGGCGCCCGCGATGGACGCTCCTGCCGTTGACCCGCTCGATCCTACGGGCGCGACCGGTCAGTTTATGCCCGATCCCTCGGACACCGGCTTCTTTACGCTGTCCGAGTCCGAGATGGTCCAGCAGGACCGTCAGGACCGTAAGCAGGCCAAGGTCCGTCGTCGCCATCGCCACACGGGTCTCAAAGTCTTCATCGTGCTGCTTCTGCTCATTTTGATCGCCGCGGGCGGTCTGGGCTTTGCCTACACGCGCGGCTTTGGCTTCCCGTCTCAGGAGTCTGTCGTTACCGATCTGTTCCAGGCTGCCGGCGACGGTGACACCGCAAAGGCCGAGTCTTGCCTGGCCTCGAGCCTGTCCGAGGACGCCAAGTCGATGATCATCTCTTCGATTCCGCAGGGTGCCACCGTGTCCGTCGAGGGCATGGATCAGTCCATGACCGAGACGACCGCTAAGGTGAAGGCATCGCTGTCCAAGGGCGGCGAGCAGGAGTACACCGTCAAATTCGTGCGCTCCGACAACCATATCGGCTGGGCCGTTTCCTCGCTCGATATGGATTTCTCGGCTGCTGACAACCAGTAGTGACCTTATGGGATTTAGCTTTGCCCGGCGCTTCACCGCAAGTGAGGTGCCGGGCTTGCGCTAGTATGATGAGCTAGTAGTTTTCCAGCAATCATCCAACACATCAGGAGTTGCGTTGTTTTCTTTGATGGATATGTTCTTCGGTAGCTATGCGGGCGATCTTGCCATCGACCTCGGTACCGCAAATACGCTTGTCTCCGTGCGCGGCAAGGGCATCGTCATTCGCGAGCCCTCTGTTGTCGCCATCGACAAGAACGACGAGCGCATCCTGGCGGTCGGTATCGAGGCAAAGCGCATGCTCGGCCGTACGCCCGGCAACATCGTGGCCGTTCGTCCCCTGAAGGACGGCGTCATCGCCGACTTCGATGTTACCGAGGCCATGCTTCGCTACTTTATCGACAAGGCTTCCGAGAAGCGCTATCCGTGGACCCCGCGTCCGCGCGTTGTCGTCTGCGTTCCCTCCGGTGTCACGTCGGTCGAGAAGCGTGCTGTCTTTGAGGCCACGATCCAGGCCGGTGCTCGCCAGGCCTATCTGATCGAGGAGCCCATGGCGGCTGCCATCGGCGCCGACCTGCCCGTCGA
>CABQNA010000171.1 GCA_902465425.1 uncultured Collinsella sp. | reverse complement strand
AAGTGGAAACGAATCAGATGGTTGACGGGCTCGCGGAAGAAGCTCGAGCCGGGCACGGCGCCCACACCCACTTTAGACGCGAGGTCTTCACAGAACTCGAGGTCGCTGTCATAGCCAAACTCAGAGATGTCCATCATGACGTAGTAGGCGCCCTGCGGCACGTTATGCTCAAGACCGATGCTGTCGAGTCCCTGACAGAACAGGTCGCGTTTGGCGGTATAGAGGTCGAGGACCTCATCGTAATAGCTGTCGTCGAAATTGAGGGCGGTGACGACGGCTTCCTGCAGGGGAGCGGCGGCGCCCACGGTGAGGAAGTCGTGGACCTTTTTGATGCGCTCGGTGATTTCGGCAGGGGCGATAGTGTAGCCCAGACGCCAGCCGGTGATGGAGTAGGTCTTGGACAGCGAGCTGCAGCTGATGGTGCGCTCAAACATGCCGGGCAGCGTGGCCATATAGACGTGCTCGTGGGGCGCGTAGACGATGTGCTCGTATACCTCGTCGGTGATGCAGTAGGTGTCGTACTTTTTGCAGAGGTCGGCGATAAAGGTGAGCTCATCGCGTGTAAAGACCTTGCCGCAGGGGTTGGAAGGGTTGCACAGGACGATGGCCTTGGGGTCGTTGTCGCGGAAGGCCGACTCGAGTGTCTCGCGGTCAAAGTCGAATGTGGGCGGGTTGAGCGGTACGTAGATGGGCTCGGCACCCGAAAGAATCGTGTCGGCGCCGTAGTTCTCGTAGAATGGCGAGAAGATGACGACCTTGTCGCCGGGGTTCGTGACCGTCATCATGGCGGCCATCATGGCCTCGGTGGAGCCGCAGGTGACTACGATATTCTCGTTGGGATTCACCGGCATGCCCATAAAGTGCTCCTGTTTGGCGGCGAGCGCCTCGCGCATGGCCTGGGAGCCCCAGGTGATGGAGTACTGGTGATAGAGCGGCTTGGGGTCGCTGGCGATGGCGCTGAGGCTGTTGAGCAGCTGCGCCGGGGGATCGAAGTCGGGGAAGCCCTGCGAGAGATTGACAGCGCCATACTTATTGGAGATGCGTGTCATGCGGCGGATGACCGAATCGGTAAACGTTGCCGTGCGGTTGGATAGTTCTTTCATGCCGGTCCTTTCGAGCATTTGCAGTGGGGCAAGTTTACTCCTATGGAACCGGTGGGAATTGCTCGAAACGCGCTCGAAAAACTCTTTTCAAAATTCTTGAAAATTGGGGCTTGCATCGCGTGGCGTTCCTTGCAATAATAGTCGAGCGCGAAGCGCACAGGACACGGTGGGTGTAGCTCAGTTGGCTAGAGCGACGGGTTGTGGTCCCGTAGGTCGAGGGTTCGAGTCCCTTTACCCACCCCAGTTCTTGCTTCGTGTTGATATCGGGTCGTTAGCTCAGTTGGTAGAGCAGGGGACTCTTAATCCCAAGGTCCAGGGTTCGACCCCCTGACGGCCCACCACACGATATCTCCTCTAAAGTCCGCCTCAACGGACTTTAGCTTTGGGTCGTTAGCTCAGTTGGTAGAGCAGGGGACTCTTAATCCCAAGGTCCAGGGTTCGACCCCCTGACGGCCCACCAAAGCATTGTAAAGCGACTGGTTTCGGCTGGTCGCTTTTTTGTTGACCTTACATGGGGTCGAACCCGAAAGGGCGCGGAGTTGAGGAAATACGTATGCAAACAGATTGAGTCCCGAATATAGGTTGCGAGGCTCAATAAATATCGAGAAGTTGTGCTTTGTTCTAGATGGGTGCTCAGCTTAGTCCGCTCGATAGTGCGATCCGAGACTTTCGGTTCGCTTACGCATGGCTTTGGCCATTTCCTGTGCTAGTTGAATCTGCGATTGCAGGCGGGCGAGGGCTGCGACTTCGCTGTCCTGGGCTTTCTGTGTGCTCAAGGTCGTTGCCTCTGTCTTCAAGCCCTCAAGCTCGTGTAGTGCCTCGGATAGGCCCGTCTCGGTGCGGTTGATCATGCAATAGGTGCTCATCGTGTGCTTAAGGCTGCGTGTCAGGTGTTCGGCGTCTGTTGTGGCAATGCCGTACTGGGGGAGGGTGATATCCGCCTTCAGGGCCGCCTCAGGCTCTTTCTGCGCTGTGAGGGCTGCCGATGCGCCCGCGATACGTCCGAATACGATGCCGTTGGCGCTTGACAAACCACCAATGCGGTCGGCGCCGTGCATGCCGCCTGTCGCCTCGCCGCAAGCGTAGAGGCCCTCAACGCCCGTGTACGCGGTCTTATCGATCTTGATGCCGCCGTTAGCGGCGTGGGCATACATCGCAACGCGCATCTCGTCAGTCGGGGCGATGCCGTGCTCGTCTTGCAGCCAGGTGGCAAAGGTCTGCACAAACTCTGGGACATCCTCGCGGGGGAAGTCGTAGCGGAGCGCCAGGCCTTCGGCGCCTGCCTGATCGATGGCAAGATCGATAGCGCGGGAGGCCAAGCGTGACGTGAAAGGACCATATCCAGAGCGCTGCTCGAGCAGGTCGTCCAGCTTGTCGTCGGCAATAGCTACCGGCTGGTCTACATGTACGTAGCGCCAGGTCTTCTCGTTGAAGACCAGGTTGCGCTTGGGCTCGATGAAGCCGGGCATCATCTGCATGAACTCTATATTAGCAAGCGATGCGCCGTGCGCCAGTGCGATGGCCTGCGAGGAGCTGAGCACATCAGCCGACGTAAGGCTGCGCTCGAACAGGCCGCCTGTGCCACCGGCTGCGATGATTGTGGCCTTGGCAGCAAAGGGCACGATTCGATCTTTGGTAAGGTCGTAGAGAACGGACCCGGTTATTCTGCCGTTCGTGTCCTCAACAAGGTCGATAAGCTCATGGCGGGGGAGCAGGCGAATGTCGAGCGACTCGATCCAGGTCGTCAGAGCGTCCTCAAGGGGCTTGCGGGTGAGACCGCGCCACATGCGCGTCTTGTTGTCAAAGCAGGGGATAAATTGCTTTTGCTGAGCACTCTCGGCGCTTTGTGGACGCTGGAGCTCAACGCCCAGGTCTTGCTCGAGCCATTCAATTGCTTGGGGAATGCCGTGGACAAACGTCTGGACAAGCTCGGGGTCGGCGACGCCGCCACCAACGGTCTGAATGGTGTCGATGAGGTCCTGTTCATCGTCTTCGTTAACGGGTCCGATAAGCCCCAGGCCCCAGGTTCCGGGGAAGAAGCTCGATCCACTCATAGTCTTGCCGGCGCTTGCCACAGCGACGGTTGCGCCCGTGCGTGCCGCTTCGATGGCGGCGCAAAGGCCCGCAATGCCAGATCCAATTACCAGTACATCAGTCGATTCCATCGGATTCCTTTCTCGTCCGGCGCATTGTCGCACGGGTGATCGACAATGGGGCCGCAAAGACCCGGCAAATCGGTAAAGGGCAAATATGGCAGGTGTGCGTCAGGTGGACTCGGCCACTTCGGTCGGCCCGTTTGATAAGTTGCGGTGGAATACGGACTGTTTTGGTCTGTATGGATGCAATTCAGTCCGTATTTCACCGCAACTGATATATCGGACCTTCTAATAAGAGTAACCAATTTGGGACGAGACAAACAAAAAGAGCCGCTACCTCGAAAGGTAGCGGCTCCAAAGCTCAACTATCTGAGCATCGCGCGGGCGCGATTAGGCCTTGAGGGCCTCTTCGACGGCGACAGCGCAGGCGACGGTGGCACCGACCATG
>CABQNA010000170.1 GCA_902465425.1 uncultured Collinsella sp. | reverse complement strand
AGAAGTTCGCGGAGCCCACTTCTCAAAACAAGGCAGGCACCCCGGCCCTCGTCCGTGAACTCTTCCGCTGGGCGAGCCTTAGACGCCGCGCACCGATAGGGTAAGGCAGCGGCTTGAAATTGGTGCTATATTCAGCTTGAGTTGTTTAATGCTAGTACGGGAGGCTGATATGGGGCTGTTCAAGAAGAAAAACCCGCAGGATGCCTTTGATCCCGATGTGTTTACCATCACGGATACGATTTTGGACCCGCCGCGGTTTACATTTTTGCCGGCCATCTACCAGGATGCCACGCGCCGCAAGTGGGCCGTACATCAGCGCGGTGCAGAGCCAAAGATTTTTGACTATGCGGACGTGCTTCAGTGCGAAGTAGCCGAGGCGGGCGATCCAGAGGCCGAGGAAGCGGTCTCAAAACAGGAATTTGCCCAGCGTATTCTGGCAAATCCCGCTAAAGCGGCAAAAATAAACGCTGCCAAGCGTAATATGTGTCTTGGTATGGGCGTTGTTGTGGCGGTTCAGACGGGAAAAGACGAGGTTTCCAAATTAGAGATTCCCGTTATGACCGACGAAGTCAAACGCGATTCAAGTCTATATAAGTCGTATCGGAATGTCGCCGAGAAGATTAAGGCCGAATTTGATGCCATGGGAGGGCTGGCCTAATTTTGGCGGCATACGTTTCTGAATGAGGAGTCTGTGCAATGGCAGGCGAATCTTATGCAATTCCCCCCAAAGATCGTGCTGTTGAGGGAATTCTTTGGTATATCCAGCACTATCAGCTCGGCGGCGGCGATCGTCTGCCGGCCGAGCGCGTGCTGTGTGAAGAGATTGGCGTTTCGCGTACGGCGTTGCGCGCCGGTATTATGCGGCTCATTTCGTGCGGAACGCTCGAAAGCCGCCGCGGATCGGGTACGTATGTGTGTCCTCCCAAACCGCTCAATATCTTCCAGGAGACGTATAACTTTTCCGATGCCGTGCGGACTGCAGGCTTGCACCCCTCTTCTCGCTTGGTTTCCACCGAGACTCTCGAGGCGGATGAGACACTTGCCGACAAGCTTGGGGTTGCCGTAGACGCTCCTTTGCTTCGCATGCAGCGCGTTCGACTTATTGAGGGCGAGCCGGCATCAATCGAGACGGCTCACGTTAACCTGTCCCTGTGTCCATCGCTTCCCGAGCACGATTTTGAGTGTGAGAGTCTTTACGATGTCTTGCTCAAAGAAGGTGGCGTGCGTGTTGAGCATGGACGTGAGCATATCTCCATCTCGCGCTTGAACGCCGAAGAGGCCGAGCTACTCCAGCAAGAAGAGGGAACGCCGGTGTTCTATGAGAGCACGATCGAATTTGATAAGGACATGCGTTTTGTGGAGCATTGTAAATCGGTGATTTTGCCTACAAAGTTCCGCTTTGCCGACAACGGCGAAAAGAACGGCATGAGGAGCGTGGCAGGTGAACAATGGCTGAAACAGTAGATGCCACCCCGGTTTATATACGCATTCGACGACGCATTGAGGAGCGTATCGAGCGCGGAATATACCCTACGGGTTCGATGATTCCGTCCGAAAATGAGCTTGCCGAGGAGTTTGGCACGACACGCCTGACTATCCGGAGTGCCGTGGACGAGCTAGTTCGTCGCGGCCAGATTCGCCGTGTCCGCGGAAAGGGTGCCTTCGTGGCACAGAAGGTGCCCGTTACGTTTGAGCGTACGGGCGGCTTCCGTGAATCGGTTCGCGCCTCGGGCGGCGAACCGTCCGTCCGCATTCTGGCGCGCTCCAAGCGTTATGCGGGGCCATACTACGCTGACCTATTTGGCATTGCCGAGGACGACCTGCTCTATTCCATTCGACGTTTGAACTGCATTAACGGCGATCCCGTATCGATTGAGATGGCGCTGATTCCCTGCCTGCTGTTCCCAACAATCGAAGAGATCGACGTGTCGGTTTTCAGTTTGTACGAGACCTATGAGATGCTGGGCCGAAAGCCGGTCATGGCACAGGAAAAGCTCGATATCGAAGCGTTGGGCGCGCGAGATGCCGGTCTGCTTGGACTGGAGCAGGGCGATCTTGCCTTGACGCTGGAGTGCGTGAGCTTCGATGCGAGCGGGCAGGCAATCGAATACGTCAAGTCGTTTAACCGCGGTGATGCGGGTGGATATACCTATACGTACTAGCTGGTGTTTTGTGAATAACAGCTGGGAAGCTAACCAGTTTTGATCGTTGGGTCAGCCGTATATACAACCTTACATGGCTCAAAATCGACCGTTCGCCGATGGGGATAAATTAATCGACAAAGAGGTATCAAAAAGCCGTAACCTGTAACTGTGATTGGTATCAAATACTAATGATTTTGTTACGAGGTGAGACGATGAAAATGCTCGATTACGTTCAACTCGCCCACGTGCGTATGGGTGAGAACCTTGAGCGTTCGTCTGAGCTTGTATGCCAGCTCGTAGATATTTTCCAGTCTGGTTCCTTTAGCGCACTGCGCATCGTTGCTTCGGGTTCGTCCCGCCATGCAGCCGATTGCGCCCGCGATTATCTGCAGGATGCGCTGCAGATGCAGGTGTCCGTTGTGACGCCCGAGGCCTTTGTCGATTTTGAGCACACCTATCCGCAGCATGCGCTCAACATCGCCGTCTCCCAGAGCGGCTACTCGACCAACACGATCGCGGCGCTCGATTACATGCGCGCACACGATATGGCTGCAGTTGCGCTCACGGCAAACGTCGAGGCACCCATCAAGGAGCACGCTGACATCGTTCTTGACTACGGTGTGGGCGTCGAGTCGGTGGACTTTGTAACTCTGGGCGTCGAGGTTCTCGTTGAGTATCTGGTGCTTTTTGGTATTTACGGCGGTCAGGCGCGCGGAACGGTTGACGCCAAAGGCGTCACCCAGCGTCTTGACGACCTGCGCGAGGCTATCCATGCCAATGCCGTGATGTGTAAGACCGCCGAGGCATATGTCCAAGACCACGTGCTCGAGCTTTCTGAGCACACGCCCGCCATGGTCGTCGGCAACGGCCCCAACTATGGCGTTGCCGAAGAGGCGGCCCTCAAGCTGAGCGAGACCATCAAGATTCCTGCCATGCATCACGAGGGCGAGGAGTTCGTTCACGGTCCCGAGATGCAGATCGTTCCGGGCTATCTGGTGTTTATCGTCGACGATCCACAGGGGTCGGAGCGTCTTGCAAATATCGCCGATGCGCTATCGAACGTTACGACAAAAACGGTGCTGCTCACGGCCCATCCCAAGGGTAGGGCTCACGAGGTTGCGGTGCCTCAGGTGGCTCCGCTGCTCAGCGCAATTCCCAATCTTGTGTTCTTCCAGACGATTGCGGCAATGATTGCCGAACGTCTGAAGTCATGGGATGTGCACCCGTATCTCGATGCCGTCTCCAAGCAAATGGAGGTCAAGGCAGAGGGCTACGAAGAGTCAGTCAATGCGCTTAAGGCCAAAGCGGCTGAGTGTTACGGAATGTAAGCGGGTTTTGGTGCCCGTTGGCATGGGGGATGTGGAAACAACCCCAGAAAGGAGAGACAAATGAAGGAAACCGAGAAGATCGAGATCATGCATTTCGACCAGGAGGGCTATCTCGAGGACGGTAAGGCGCTCTACGAGACCGGCAAGAAGATGACCGCGCTCGCCGACAAGGTCGCCGACGAGGGCTACGACGCCGTGT
>CABQNA010000169.1 GCA_902465425.1 uncultured Collinsella sp. | reverse complement strand
CCGCCGCATCCGTACCGTCGGCGAGCTCGTCGCCAACCAGTTCCGTATCGGCATGAGCCGTATGGAGCGCGTCGTCCGTGAGCGCATGAGCTCCCAGGACATCGACGAGATCACCCCGCAGTCGCTCATCAACATCCGTCCGATCGTGGCCTCCATCAAGGAGTTCTTCGGTTCCTCGCAGCTCTCGCAGTTCATGGACCAGGCGAACCCCCTGACCGGTCTGACCCACAAGCGCCGTCTGTCCGCACTCGGCCCTGGCGGTCTTGCCGGCCACAAGTCGGGCTCCAGTCGCCGCACCAACGTGCCGACGGCCGTCCGCGACGTTCACAACTCGCACTACAGCCGCATGTGCCCGATCGAGACCCCTGAAGGCCCCAACATCGGCCTGATCGGCTCGCTCGCCCTCTACGCCCGCGTCAACGAGTATGGCTTCATCGAGGCCCCGTTCCGTCGCGTCGAGAACGGCGTTGCCACCGACCAGATCGACTGGATGACCGCTGACGAGGAAGAGAAGCACGTCATCGCGCCGGCCAACACGCCGCTCGATCCCAAGACCAACGAGTTCATCACGACCGATGCCGAGGGCAAGATCGTCCGTCCGCACACCGTGATCGCCCGTACCCGCGACTTCGACGGCTCCTTCGGCGCTCCCGCCGACGTGCCCGTCGAGGACGTCGACTACATGGACGTCTCGCCGCGTCAGATGCTCTCCGTCGCAGCCACGCTGATCCCGTTCCTGGAGCACGACGACGCCAAGCGTACGCTGATGGGCGCTAACATGCAGCGTCAGGCCGTGCCGCTGGTTCACCCCGCCGCTCCCTATGTCGGTACCGGCATGGAGCGCCGCGCCGCCCTGGACTCCGGCGAGGTCACCCTGGCCAAGAACGCCGGCGAGGTCATCTTTGCCGACGCCGCCAAGATCATCGTCAAGCATGCCGGCGGCATGGACGAGTATCACCTGGCCAAGTACCAGCGCTCCAACCAGTCCACCTGCATCAACCACCGTCCGCTCGTGCGCGTCGGTGACACCGTTGAGCAGGGCGAGCCTCTGGCCGACGGTCCTTCGACCGATCACGGCGAGCTCGCACTGGGCCAGAACCTCACCGTGGCCTACATGCCGTGGGAAGGCTTTAACTACGAGGACGGTATCGTCGTGTCCGAGCGCCTGGTGGCCGAGGACCTGCTGACGACCATCAACATCACCCGTCACGAGATCGACGCCCGCGACACCAAGCTCGGCCCCGAGGAGATTACCCGCGAGATCCCGAACCTCTCCGAGGACATGCTTGCCAACCTCGACGAGGACGGCATCATCCGCATCGGCGCTGAGGTCGGCCCTGGCGACATCCTGGTCGGCAAGGTTACCCCCAAGGGCGAGAGCGCTCTGACCGCCGAGGAGCGCCTGCTGCGCGCCATCTTCGGTGCCAAGGCCCATGATGTCCGCGACACCTCCCTTAAGATGCCTCACGGCGCTTACGGCCGCGTCATCGACGTCGTCCGCTTTAGCCGCGAGAACGGCGACGACCTGGCCCCCGGCGTCAACGAGCAGGTGCGCGTCTACGTCGCCCAGCGTCGTAAGATCCAGCAGGGCGATAAGATCGCCGGCCGTCACGGCAACAAGGGTGTTATTTGTAACGTTCTGCCGGTCGAGGACATGCCCTACATGGCTGACGGTACCCCGATCGACGTTATCCTCAACCCGCTGGGCGTTCCTTCGCGTATGAACGTCGGCCAGCTGCTCGAGTGCCACCTTGGCTGGGCTGCTGCGTGCGGTTGGGATACCGAGCAGGCCGACTCCGACAAGTACGTCCCCGGTCCGTTCTTCACCGCGACGCCCGTCTTCGACGGCGCCAAGGAGGACGAGATCGCCGAGGTCATCCGTCGCGCCAACAAGAACATGCTCAACAAGGCCACCGCTGCCTTTGGCGATCACATGCGCCCCGAATTCGTCACCCAGCTTGACGAGCGCGGCAAGACCCGTCTGTTCGACGGCCGCACCGGCGAGGAGTTCCGCGAGCCCATTACCGTGGGTACGTCCTACATCCTCAAGCTCGGCCACATGGTCGACGACAAGATCCACGCCCGTTCGACCGGCCCTTACAGCCTGGTTACCCAGCAGCCTCTGGGCGGCAAGGCTCAGTTCGGCGGCCAGCGCTTCGGCGAGATGGAAGTTTGGGCACTGTACGCTTACGGTGCTTCCAACGTCCTGCAGGAGATCCTGACCGTCAAGTCCGACGATACCGTGGGCCGCGTCAAGACCTACGAGTCCATCGTCAAGGGCGAGAACGTCCCGGTCCCGGGTATCCCCGAGTCCTTCAAGGTTCTCGTCAAGGAGATTCGCTCCCTCGCACTGGACATCGAGCCCATGCACGATGCCGACGAGGACGCCTCCGCCCCTGTGACCGCCGAGGAGACCTCTGCTCTCGACGACCTGGCCGCGCTCGCCGGCGTTGACGCCGACGTTGAGGCCGAGGATGCCGAGACCGCCGAGGCGCCCGAGGCTGTCGCCGCCACGACCACTGATAAGGAGTAGTTGACTGTGGCAGATTTCGAAGCTACTGATTTTGACTCGGTAAAGATCTCCCTTGCCTCCGCCGACCAGATCCGTTCCTGGTCGCACGGTGAGGTCAAGAAGCCGGAGACCATCAATTACCGTACCCTCAAGCCCGAGAAGGACGGCCTGTTCTGCGAGAAGATCTTTGGTCCCGCCAAGGACTGGGAGTGCTCCTGCGGCAAGTACAAGGGCATCCGCTTTAAGGGCATCGTCTGCGAGCGCTGCGGCGTCGAGGTCACCTCGGCCAAGGTGCGTCGCGACCGCATGGGCCACATCGAGCTCGCCGCTCCCGTGTCCCACATCTGGTACTTCAAGAGCCCCACGAGCTTCCCGATGAGCCGTATGCTCGACATCAAGTCCAAGGACCTCGAGAAGGTTCTGTACTTTGCCAGCTACATCATCACCGAGGTCGACTATGAGGCCCGCGAGGCCGACGCCGACGACCTGCGCGAGGAGCTCGCCGCCGATCTGGAAGAGATCGATGCCGAGTGCGCCCGCCAGATCGAGTCCCTCAAGGAGCAGGGCAACCCCGAGAACTTTGACGAGTTCTCCGACGAGGAGCCGCTGACCCCCGAGGAGATCGCCTCCGGCATCGTCGACATCGAGGAAGAGTGCAAGGACGAGAAGCAGCTCCGCACGGACGCCTTCAACGCCTTCATGAAGCTCAGCGAGCGCGACCTCATTTCCGATGAGCCGCTGTTCCGCGAGATGACCCGCTACTACTCCATGTACTTCAAGGGTGGCATGGGTGCCGAGGCCGTCCGCGACCTGCTCGCTGCCATCGACCTTCCTTCCGAGGCCGAGAAGCTCAAGGCCATCATCGCCGACGAGGACTCCCAGAAGCAGAAGCGCGAGAAGGCCGTTAAGCGCCTCGAGGTCGTTGACGCCTTCCTGAAGGGCGGCAACAGCCCCGCGAACATGATTCTGGATGTCATCCCGGTCATTCCGCCCGATCTGCGCCCGATGGTCCAGCTCGATGGCGGCCGCTTCGCCGCGTCCGACCTCAACGACCTGTATCGTCGCGTGATCAACCGTAACAACCGACTCAAGCGCCTGCTCGACCTGGACGCCCCTGCGATTATCGTGAACAACGAGAAGCGCATGCTCCAGGAGTCCGTGGACGCCCTGTTCGACAACGGCCGTCGTGGTCGCCCGGTCTCTGGCCG
>CABQNA010000168.1 GCA_902465425.1 uncultured Collinsella sp. | reverse complement strand
TGGAGCGGACAACGGGGCTCGAACCCGCGACCCCAACCTTGGCAAGGTTGTGCTCTACCAACTGAGCCATGTCCGCTTGCGGGTTATTAATTTACGCGAGTTGTCCAAAAGACGCAAGTACTTTTTTCAAAAAACTTGTCTGCCGCATGTTCTTAGTAGCCAAACGCGCTAAAGCGATTGGCTAGGCACACGATTCCAGCGCCCCGCTAAACAGCTTCACCATCTGCACGCGCGTGCCGGCGCCGTCCGTACGACGAGCAACCTCCACGTTATCGACGAGCATACGCATAAGCTTGATACCACGGCCGCGTTCCTCAGATGCAACCGGCTCGCTCGTTTCATCGATAGAATAGCCGGCACCTCGATCAAGCACCTCAACCACAACGCGATCGCCATAGGCCTGAACCGTCAGGACGCACCCGATACCGCCCGCATGGTCATAGGCATTACCCAGCGCCTCCCCCGACGCCAATGCGACATCGTAGCGCTCGTCACGGCGCAACGGAAGCGATTCAAGGAGTTCGGCGATGCGATGTCGGTAGTATGGAAGATTCTCGATACCCTGACGGACCTCGACGCTCTTACTCCAGCGAGGCAGCTCCCCCACCGGAATAGCGGGAATAGACTCCCGTGCCGGCCCCGCGACATGAAGGATATCGACAAGACGAGCAATCTCCAAAAAGCGAACAACTTCACCTGATGCATTGACGAGCGAAAGCAGGCCTTCTCGCCTCATGAGCTCACGAGCGCGCGTAAGCAGGAATGCCAAGCCCGTCGAATCGATAAAGCTAACAGCCTGACAGTTGATAACGACACGACGCACGCCGCGGCCAATCAGAGCATCCAACCGCCGACGCAGCGCAGGCACCGTGGCGATGTCGATATCGCCTGGTGGCGTCAAAACCGCTATGTCATTCCACTCATTCATACGACCATGGTTCCCCAAAAAAGCCCACTCGATGCATTCGTTTCCCCAACCGTACGGATTCAGCCCGCCCAGCGTCGTCTATGAACGACCCCGTAAAAACTCAAGGGACACCAATGCAATGTCATCGTCCAGCGCCGATTCGGTAAATCGGTCAAGCTCGCCCAAGACCTTGCCGCAAATGCCTGACACGCCCTCCCCCGAAACAGAAAGCAGAAGGTCGCGCAAGCGCTGCTCGCCAAAGAACGCTCCGGTGCGGTCGCGGGCCTCAATCGTTCCATCCGTATACATGAAGAGCATGTCGCCGGGGGCGAACGTAAACACGCCTGTCTCGTACACCATGCTCTCAAAGGCACCGATTACGCCCGATTGGCATCCAAGCAGCTCGACCTCTCCCCCACGGGACTCGCCGCCACCCAGCGGCATCGACTCTGGCCTGATGACCATGGTCGGAGGATGGCCCGCCGAACAATACGTTGCGCGTCCGGCTTTAAGGTCAATCTTGGCGATAAAGGCTGTCACGAACGTCTCGACCCTCGAAAAGCCCATGAGCATGCTGTTAAGGGAGCGTGCCATGCGGGCCGGTCCAGCGCCCTCCCAGGCATATGCCGTCAGGGCCGTCTTGACGAGCGCGGACATCGATGCGGCCTCAATGCCTTTGCCAGACACATCACCCAGAATCATGACGGCGCAGTCGTCGGGAAGACGAATGAGCGTATAGAAATCGCCGCCGACCAACGCCGAGTTCGTGGCCGACAGGTACACCGAATCGGTTGCGATACCCGGAACATCCCCCAGGGAATTTCTCATGCCAATCTGAAGGGTCTGAGCGATATGGCGCTCCTCGCGCTTTTGAGATTCGCCTTCGTAGATCAGTTCAAAGTCATGCGCCAAGTGCACCAAGTAGTCATATTCAAGGTCATCAATCGGCTCTTGGCTACCATCACGAAGCAGCAGCGCGCGCGTAGTCGGGCTCTTCGCAACAGAAGCAGGAACAATCGCGTCGTTACTGTGTTTGCCATCACCCTCAGAGCGCGGGCGCCCTGCCTCGATGCCGGAGTCGACGTAGAGACCTTGACAAGGCAGACCATGCGCCCTAAGCCAGCCTCCCATAGGCATCGATTCGTCAACGCGAGTTATACGGACGTGTTTAAGGTCCTCGGCACTCGTGCCGCCCAAAACAGATGCCTCAAAGCCATCAGGGCCAGCCCCCAGACGTGCCGCCGGCGTTGTCGTGGAAAAGAAAAGCTTCTCGGGATCGTCCGGCAAGGCAACGCGACTGCCGCCTTCAAAATCTATGACGTAGGAATCCAGACTGGCGTCATACTCAACAGGGCAAAAATGGCAGTTAAGCATATTGCAGATCTCGGACGATACCGCCTGGGTAGCCGCGGCGGAATCGTCTAGAAAGGTAAACAACTCATCACGTAAGACATTGAGCGAGCGGCCAAGCTCGGCCGTACGACGAGAGCGAAGGCTCGATGCCATGCCGACCAGCTGGATAGACAGGTAATCGCAAATGACCTCGAGTACATTAACGTCATAGGCGAGCGGTGCCTGAGGGCGTTTCCAACCAACTTCCAGCACGCCAAGGATCTGCGTACCGTAAAAAACGGGAAGACAGATCTCGCTGCGGTACGGAGGCATATCCTGCACGCGCAACAGGTGCTTAGAACGATTGTCCAGGTCCATGAACATACCGGAGGCGGCCCTATCGCCCTCAAGGTCCTGTTGAATCGACAAGCGACAGGCACGCGACTCGCGAAGAACATACGTCGGAATGCCAGCGCCATACGGCAAGAACTCGGGCAGGTAGCTGTCGTACAGCTCCTTGGAAACACCGCGTAGCTTAAAACCGCCGCTCTCCGAAAAATAGATAGCGGCACCCGAAGCATCGAGTGTTCCTACAAGCTGGTTCAAAACAGTATCAAGCAGGCTGGGTAACTCATCGGAGCCCACAGTGCTCATAATGACCGAGAGCGTGCCAGAGAGACGCTTGTTCGCCACCCTAAGCTCCGATAATGCACGCTTAAGTTGACGGTCGTGAGAATACTGTTCCTCGATACTGTGAAGCGCCACTAGGACACGTGGTGCGCGGCGCCCAAAGATGCGTGGAGGCGTTACGGAGCCCGCGCGAACCAAGACGGGGATAAAAGAGCCGTCACTCAGCTTGAGCATCAGTTCGTTCTCGGAGCCATCAGTTTCAAATGGCAGACGATGTTCCTTCGCACGTTCAAAAGCGGACGAGTACAGGACGTCTTTAACATCTCCACCGATGACGTCGGCGCGTTCCTCGCACATCAAACCAAGTAAGCGATTATTCACATGCAGAATGGTTCCGTCGAGCTCGCAGATGATGACAGCATCGCTCGTGATCTCGACTAGCTGGGCAACGTCTGCCCACTCGTTGCGTTCAAGCGTTTCCATCGTGGACCTCACCGTCTATCGGTAACAAAAAAGCCTCCGAAGAGGCTTCTCAAATGCGATGGTGTCGGAGGCGGGACTTGAACCCGCATGACCAAAAAGCGGTCACTAGCACCTCAAGCTAGCGCGTCTGCCAATTCCGCCACTCCGACATGCTATGTTGTTGATTCACGGTTCGTTTTGTTGGACCCGCGCGTTCAACGAGGAAAATAATAACCTATGATTCGAGAACTGCGCAAGCACTTTTTTCAAAAAAGTTTACGAATTTGTAAATGCGCAGGTAGATCCTTATGTCCGGGTCGGAATGGGGGCAACTTCCCAACGCGTCCTCGGGCATGCGGTACATTTTGATTCGCGCTTCGCGCTACAAAATGTACC
>CABQNA010000167.1 GCA_902465425.1 uncultured Collinsella sp. | reverse complement strand
TGAACCGTCTGACCGCCAAACAGCACCTGTGCGCGCTGCTCCACCACAAGCTGCGCCACCACATTTGCGATGTCGACCTCGCGCCAGCCAAAGGGCCTTTGCTGGTACTGGCGCTGGATATCGCCCATAGCGGTATCCAGGTGGCGCTGGTGCTGAACTTTGAGGTAGTCCTCGACCTCTTTGAGCGCACGCGCGTTACCTGCATCCATGCCAGCGAGCCCCACTTGAACGTTGCCCGCCAGCGTGGAGCGAATATCGGAATCGCTCGTGACCGGCGCGCCGATATAGTCGGCCTTTTCAAAGACCACGTCGCACAGTTGCGCCAGCACCTGCTCAAAGACCTGGGCGGGCTTGGCCGCGCGGACCTCAACCATGCGGCTGTCGACTGCGCAACGTGCGTGGAGCACAGCCTCGCTCAAAAGGGTATCGGCCTCCTTCTCGTTATAGGCCGCCTCGCGCATCTTGGACTCGACGATCTGGCGCGTACTCGGCTGAAGCTCCTGGAGATTTCGCGTCTTGGCGTACTTACGGATCTTGGCAGCGTTGACGAGCGTCTCCCAATAATCCGCCTCGTCGCTCAAGACCACGATGGCTTTGCCCGAAGAAGCCAAGACCAGCTCGGTATCGTCCGCACGGCCCAGGTCGCTCGCCATAGTCGCCACGTAAAGCTCCATGCCGCCCATGCTGGTACCGTGGATTGAGCCGTCCACATAGCGGTCAAACGGAAAGTCGTTGGCCCCGCGGTTGAGTTTGCGCGCGGTATAGATGCTGTCGAACAGACGCTTTTTGATAGACTCGATCACCTGCGCGTTATCGATCGGGGTGTGTGCGATCTCCTGCGCTATCTCCTGCTCCTCGTCGGTGAGGAAGCTATAGGTATCGCCCTGGCGCGCCACGTAGTTCTCGCGCTCCAGACGGGCAAGGGACTCCTTGACGCGGTCCTTGAGGGCGCGCTTGTCCACGTCGAGGCCGTCTATCATGAAGATGGAGATGTTCTCGACCGTGGCCTTGACGTAGCCGATGTAACGAATCAGGTACAGGAGCTTGAGCACCTGAACGTCGTAGGGTTCAAGGCCCTTTGCGTCCTCGGCCGCGCGGACCGCGCGATCGACCACCTGGATGATGCCGTGCTCAAGGTCTTTGGAGATAGTGTTGAAGAAGCGCCAGAACGGCACGAGTGCACCGGTCTGGTCATGCTGGATGGCCTGAGCGCTCTCCTGGAACGCGCTCAGCATGGAGCGCTCGCCTGTGGACATGTGTTTAGCCTTGACACCGTGTTTGCGCACCTCGGTCATCACGTCGGGCAGGAGCTTAAACTGATAGCCCACAAACGGGTAGCTGGCCACAAAATCCTTGGAGTTGGCGTAGCCGGCAAGGTCGGAGCGAGAGCCACCCTCAAAGGTAAAGTTGTTTTTGAGCACGGCGGTGTCTTGCTCGTAGACCCGTGCAAGCATATCGGCCGCCGGCGCGGTCTTCTCGAGCACACGGCGCTGGATGACCTCGTCCACGCTGGAGCTGGAGAGCGAAAGGCGGGTATTGAAACGGCCCTGGATCTTTGAAAAGTCGTTGCCCACGGGCAGGCTCAGGTTGTCGATGGCCTCCTGGCTCGTAACCATCACCCACACGCGGCCACCGCAGGCGGCACCCAGCTCCTCGACGATGGTCTGAAGGCTCAGCATAAGGCTTGGGTCCTGGTCGTTTGTAATAAACTGACCCACCTCGTCGACCATAAAGAGCAAACGGAAGTTGCCACCGTGGGCCGCTGCCTGAGCGTCCACGTAATCCTTGACCTTTTTGGCAAAGACATCGGGGGCCAAAACCTCGTCCTCAGAACCCTCGAGCCAGTTCCATGCGGCCTTTTCGCTCATGCCGAGCACGCTCTGCAGCACCTCGACGACGTCGTCCTCAAAGTAGCTGTAGGTGTCGCGGGCCTGGAGCCAGGACTCGCCGTTGACGCGCTCAAAGGCCTCGCGGAACTCCTGGGTCTTGCCCAGGGAATCGATGTAGTCCTCGAGCTTTGCAAGCTTGAGGTCCTCGCCGTAGAAGCCGCGCGCCTCGTAGAACATGCGCTCAAAGCCGCGAAGCAGCGCCGTGGGAGCCGTATCGCCCTGCTTCCACTGGCCCGCCTTGCTATCGATGTTAAAGAGGATGGCCTGCGTGGGCACCGAGCAGGCGCGCTCCATGGCAGCCGCGACCATGGGGTCGACGATCTTGCCGTCAAAGTAGCGGATGGCGCTCTTGCCGCCGATCTGGCGATTCTCGAGCAGGTAGCTCAGCATCTTGAGGAAGTGCGATTTACCGGAACCGAAGAAACCACTGATCCACACGCCGATCTTGTCGGTGCGCGCATCGATGGCATCGCCGTAGGCCTTGAAGAACGTGGCAAAGTGCCTCTGCAACTCGCGCGTCACCACGTACTCGTCAAGCTCCTGGCGGATGGACCCATCTTTTGAATCCTGGACCTTGACCACGCCGTTGATGGAGCGGTTGATGTCTTTTGCAAAGAGGTCGCGAATGATCGTGTTGTCCATGGGTGCTCCTTTGGGTTTGGGAACGTTATGGCAAAGGGTTGTTACCGGCGGCAGGGGCTTGCCTGCGGGGAGCCGTGCTTACGAGATATCGATGGCGCGGTAGTAGTTGTCGGCCGGCAGACGGTTAAAGAGCTGGAAAGAAGAGCCGTTGAAACTGCCCGGGTAGGCGGCGACCACAGGCACCTCATCAAAATCCGCAAGCATGCAATGGAGAAGCGTGTGCATGCGAAAGAACGGGAAAACCTCGCCCGCGCCGGTGAGGAGAACGACGTCTCCAGGCGCGTGCGGCTCGGTCTGCTCAAGGATGTACGCGGCGACTTTCTCGGGCGAGGCGAACTTGGCCACGTCCTCGAGTACGCGCTGGGTGCCGCGGCGCTCCTCTTGGTGCGGGATAGCATTGAGGACACGGCGCTTTTCGAGAATTGCCAGCACGGCGTCGTAAAGGTTCACGACCTTGAGCGTGCACGGAAGCTTGTCGGCCTCGGCATCGCGTGAAAGGGTGTCAAATAATGCACGCGCCTCAAACTCCAGCGCGGGGTCATAGCAAAAAGTATGGAAGCCGATCTCATTGCCTATGCCCCTGTTGGCCAAAAAGTCCTCGCTGCACAGGCACTCGCGCAGAAGCTGCGCACGGCGCTCAAATTCCTGACAGGCGCGCTCGGAGCGGGCATGCGCCGCCACGACGCTCTTGCGGGAATGGATGCCGATATTGGTGGTGAGATCGGTCGCCGGGGTGATAACAGGGTCGACGGCGCTTTTGACGGGAGCCACGCTACATCATCGCCCTGCCGGTAAGGGCCGCGATAAGCGACTGCTCGCCCAGCTGAACCAAGGCTCGCTCGACATCGGAATCGAGGAAGAGTGGTGACAGGCGCTCGGACTCCGGGCCCTGGCCCTCGCCGATAAGGCCGGCATGGCGGAGCGTCTGGCGGAGCGAGCCCTTGATGCGCTTGACCGTGGCCTCAGTCCAGCGGGCCGCGTCCGGATACTCCGTGGTAAAGCGTGTCATAAAGGCGTTGAGGTCAACCGCCGTAAAGGCATAATCAAAGTTTTGAAGGCGCTCCCCCACCTCGACGAGCACGAGCTCGCGCACAATGTCGTAGCGACAGATCATACTGTAGAAGATGGCCTGGTCCGCCTGCGTTGGGGCGCCGGATGCCATGAGGCTGGTTAGGGATGACGCAGCCTCGACGGCGGT
>CABQNA010000166.1 GCA_902465425.1 uncultured Collinsella sp. | reverse complement strand
CCGCTTCCTGCATGGAGAAGCCGCCGCCGTAGACGGCGCCGAGCAGACGGTTCCACCAAGCGTTGACCATGCGGCGAACGGGGCAGGGCTCCCGATCGCGTTCGCGCCGACGACGTGTGGCTTGGCTGCTATCGGGCCCGCCGGCGTTGCGCTGGCTCAGCTCCTGGATGCGAGCGAGCTCCTCGGCGGTGTGCGAGGCCGGGAACAGGCCGTTCTCGATGCGACCGCCCTGGCTGGGTGCCCCGCCCGATACGGTGGGGTCGGCGACGCCGTTGTGACGGGCGATGGCGCGGCGGATGCTATCGAGGGGCGTGATGCTCAAGGCGGAGTCCTTTCTATTGCTGCGCTCTAGTATAGACGCGACGGTGTTCGCTCGTGTTTTTGAACGGATTGTTCAATATTTTCGGCAGGCGGCTGTAATTTGTCGGTAAGTGTGCGGTATCCTGTTGAAGTTTTGTGACACCCCCCCGATGCCGCCCACGCGGCACCAAGGAGCTTCTACCTATGGACGTCGCCGCATTCTTACTGGCTCTTGTGCCGATTATTTGGCTGGTCGTGATGCTGCTGTGCTTTAAATGGCCAGCTTGGAAGGCCGCTATCGGATCGTTTGTCCTTTCGTGCTTGCTTGCCTTCGCATGGTGGCATCTGCCGGCAGCGCAGATCGCGACCGCCTCGCTCGAAGGTTTTTTGATGGCTCTGTGGCCCATCGTCCTGGTGATCATCGCCGCGGTGTTCACGTATAACCTGTGCGTTCGTACGGGCGCCATGGAGGTGATCGGCAGCATGATCACCTCCATCAGCAGCGACCGCCGTCTGCTGGCGCTGCTCGTGGCTTGGTGCTTCGGTGGCTTTATGGAGGGCATGGCCGGCTTCGGTACCGCTGTCGCCATTCCCGCCGGCATGCTCGCGGGCTTGGGCTTTGAGGCCGTGCCTGCCGTGCTCATCTGCCTGCTGGCCAACGGCGTGCCCACGCCCTACGGCTCCATCGGCATCCCCACGGTGTCCGTTGCCGACCTGGTGGGTCTGGATTCCCTGCACCTGGCGACCGTTCAGCTGGTGCAGCTCGCACCGTTCTTTGTGGTGATGCCGCTATTTATTGTGCTGGTTGCGGGCCGTGTTGCCGATGACCAGGGCAATGCCGCGAGTGTGGGCGAGCGCCTGCACGGTGTTGCCGGCGTGGCGTTGCTCTCCGGCGTGTCGTTTGTCGGCGCGGCTCTGGTCGTTGCCATGTTTGTGGGTCCCGAGCTGGCCGTGGTCGTAGGATCCATCGTGTCGCTTGCGCTGACCGCCGCGCTTGCCATGCGTGCCGAGAAGTCCGGCCACTTGGATGCGCGCTTCCACATGAATATCGAGGCGGGGGAGAAGCTCACCGTTAAGTCGGCGCTTTCGGCCTGGTCGTGCTTCATCCTGATTTTTGTACTGCTGCTTGGTACGTCCAACCTGGTACCCGCCGTGCATGCCGCGCTTGCGCCCTTTGCAAGCCACGTGCAGGTGTATTGCGGTGAGAATCCCGGTACGCTTACGTTTTCGTGGATCAACACGCCGGGCGTCTGGATTTTCCTGGCGGCGTTTGTCGGCGGTGCCATTCAGGGTGCTTCGCCGCGAATGATGGGCGAGGTGCTGGCCGCGACTGTGAAGCAGATGACGCCGACGGTGATCACGATGCTTTCGGTACTGGGCTGCGCCAAGGTGATGGGCTATGCCGGCATGATTTCGTCGATTGCGGTCGCCGGCGGCCTGTACCCGATTCTGGCTCCGTGGATCGGTGCGGTCGGTGCGTTCGTGACCGGTTCGGGCACATCTTCGGGCATGCTGTTTGGCCCCATTCAGAGCCAGGCTGCCACTGCGCTGGGTGTGAGCGACTACTGGATGGTCGCGTTGAACGCCCTGGGCGTCGCCGCCGGTAAGATGATCTCGCCGCAGACACTCGCCATTGGTCTTGCCGCCGTGCACGTGCGCGGCAAGGATGCCGAACTCCTAGGCGCCGTGCTGCCCTACGCTGCCGGCATGCTGGTCCTGATGAGCGCCATAGCCATGCTCGGCCAAAACCTGCCGCTGTAGTCGGCACTTAGGAACGTTCCTTATGTGCCGGCACTTTGGGAACGTCCCTTCAAGAACGTCTCCAAAGACTAGTCGTTTAAGAACGTCCCCAATGACTGGGCCGCTTGCCTGCGATTTTTGACCGTTGGGCGGGCTTGCCGCCCTTGCCGCAAAAACGTTTTTGCATATCGGGTACAACGGGCTTTACGTGAGTAAAGTGCGCGCCGCGTCCACGTGTCGCGTTTTTAAAGGAGGCCCCATGCCTGGTGTTACCCCTGCAGAAGTTTTGTCCAACTTCGGTATTACGCTCGTTGAAGATCCCGCCGAGAACCAGCCCCGTCTGCTGGTCGATCTACCCGCCGCGGAGCTCGTCGAGCACGCTATCCGCCGCGAAGAAGGCCGCATGGCATCCAACGGCGCGCTGGTGATTGAGACGGGGGAGCGCACCGGCCGTTCTCCCAACGATCGCTTTATCGTTGACACCCCCGATGTTCACGACAAGATTGCCTGGGGTGCGGTCAACCGCCCGCTGTCCGTCGAGAGCTATGAGGCCATCAAGGCCGGCATCGTCGACTATCTCAACGAGCGCGACGTGTTCGTCACCCGCGGCATGGCAGGTGCCGACCGCAACCACACGCGTCGCCTGCTCGTTGCCTGCGAGCGTGCCAGCCAGGCACTCTTTATCAAGCAGATGCTCGCCCGCCCGCTCGCCCGCGAAATCGCGCGCACCGGTGAGCCCGACTTCTGCGTGCTCGCAGCGCCCGGTTACCAGTGCGATCCTGCCATCAAGGGCCTCAACTCCAGCGCCGCCGTGGTCATCAACTTCCAGGAACGCGTGATTCTGGTCGCCGGCACCGGCTACTCCGGCGAGATTAAAAAGTCGATCTTTAGCGTCATGAACTATCTGCTGCCCGTCGAGGACGACGTGCTGCCCATGCACTGCTCGGCCAGCATGGATCCCGTCACGCACGAGACCGCCGTGTTCTTTGGCCTGTCCGGCACCGGCAAGACCACGCTTTCGGCCAATCCCACGCGCCTGCTGATCGGCGACGACGAGCACGGCTGGTCCGACATGGGCATCTTTAACATCGAGGGCGGCTGCTACGCCAAATGCGAGGGCCTGGACGCCTTCCACGAGCCCGAGATCTTCAACGCTGTCCGCTTTGGCGCGATCTGCGAAAACGTGGTGCTCGACGAGAACCGCAAGCCCAACTACGACGACATTTCGATCACGCATAACACGCGCGTGGCCTATCCCGTGGAGCACATTCCTAACGCGTGGACTAAGGGCATGGGCACCACTCCGAGTGTCGTGCTGTTCCTGACTTGCGACGCTTTTGGCGTGCTGCCGCCCATCTCGCGCCTGACGGCCGACGCCGCCATGTACCACTTTGTGACGGGCTTTACGGCTAAGATTCCCGGCACCGAGGTCGGCGTCACCGAGCCCACGCCCACGTTCTCTTCGCTGTTCGGCGAGCCGTTTATGCCGCTCGACCCCATGGTTTACGCCAAGATGCTCGGCGAGCGCATTGCAGACGGCCGCACGCGTGTGTACCTGGTCAACACCGGCTGGATCGGCGGCGGCTACGGCGTGGGTCATCGCATCGAGCTGGCCTACACGCGCTCGCTGGTCGCGCGCGCCCTCGACGGCACCATCGAGGACAGCGAGTTCGTGCACGACGACATCTTTAACGTCGACATTCCCACGACGTGTCACGGCGTGCCCGATGGCATCCTGGTGCCGCGCCAATAC
>CABQNA010000165.1 GCA_902465425.1 uncultured Collinsella sp. | reverse complement strand
CCGCCACCTCCCCGGTGCTCTCCAAGGGCCAGGCCGGCCCGCACAAGATCCAGGGCATCGGCGCAGGCTTTGTGCCCGACGTCCTCGACACCCAGGTCTATGACGAGATCATCCCCGTCGAGAACGACGACGCCTTTGCCACCGGCCGCGCCGTGGGTCACAAGGAGGGCGTGCTCGTGGGCATTTCGTCCGGTGCCGCCGTGTGGGCCGCACTGCAGCTGGCCAAGCGCCCCGAGAACGAGGGCAAGAACATCGTGGCGCTGCTCGCCGACACCGGCGAGCGCTACCTGTCCACGGCGCTCTTCCAGGACTAGAGCTTCTCGTTCTTAGAACGAGTCCAAGGCACGCCGGTCTCCCCTCTCTTCTGGCAGCCTGGGCTTATCCCAACAGGGTGTCCCACGAGACCTCCGAACTTGCTACAATGTCTGCGGCGCGGAACCAGCCTCCCGCGCCGCTTTTCTTTTTTGGCCACATGCCACCAAGGAGAACCTCCCCATGCACAACAAGCGCGTGCTCGTCGCCATGAGCGGCGGCGTCGATTCCAGCGTGACCGCGTATCTGCTCAAAAGTCAGGGTTACGAATGTGTCGGTGCCACCATGCGCCTCACCTGCCCCGCACCCGATCCCGCAACAGGCATGAGTAAGGTCGACCGCGATATCGCCGATGCAAAGGCCGTCGCCGAGCGCCTGGGGATACCCCATCACGTGCTCGACCTGCAGCAGACCTTCGACCGCAACGTTATCGAGCGCTTCGTGACTGCCTACCAAGAAGGACTGACGCCCAACCCGTGCATCATCTGCAACCGCCATATTAAGTTTGGCGCGTTGCTCGATGCAGCGCTCGATATGGGCTGCGACTACATCGCCACAGGTCACTACGCCAAAACGAGCCAGGCGTCCGACGGCACCTGGCAGCTGTACCGTGGCGAGGACCCCAAGAAGGACCAAAGCTACTTTTTGTATTCGCTTACGCAGGAGCGCCTGGCACGCACAATCTTTCCGCTGGCAGGCCTGGACAAGGAGCACGACGTGCGCCGCATTGCCGCCGAGCAGGGCTTCATCAACGCCAAGAAGGCCGAAAGCGAGGATATCTGCTTTATTCCAGACGGCGACTACGCGGGCTATATCGAGCACCGCTGCGGACATGCCGCTGCACCGGGCGACATTGTGTGGCGCGACGGCAGCGTGGTCGGACGCCATAACGGCGCGTTGCGCTATACCATCGGCCAGCGCAAGGGCCTGGGCGTCGCGATGGCGCATCCCGTGTACGTAACGGGCGTCGATGCCGCCAACAACATTGTGCATCTGGGCGAGGCCGAGGACCTGACGGCCACAGCGCTCACGGCCAACGACTGGATCTGGAGCGCCCCTGCCGACCGCATGGAGGCAGAGCTCACGTCCGGCGGCATTCGCGTGGGCGCCAAGTACCGCTACCGTCAAAAGGACCAGGCAGCAACCCTTACACGTGGCGAAGACGGGCAAATGCTGCTAACTTTTGACGAGCAACAGCGAGCCATCGCCCCCGGCCAAGCCGTTGTAGTCTACCGCGGCGACATCGTCCTCGGCGGCGGCACCGTTACGGCAGCCATCAAATAGCCCCATCCCCTTCATAAGTTGCGGTGAAATAGGGACTGTTTAAGCGTTTAAAACCGCCAAACAGTCCCTATTTCACCGCAACTTAGAGAGGACGGCCTCGGTCGGTACTACTGTATCAGCCGAGGCCGCTGCATCGTTAGCGCTGAACGTAGGCGCGAACGAGCTCGTAGGTGTTACGCACGCCGTCGATGTGGCTGCGCTCGTAGTTGTGGCTCGCGTACACGCCGGGGCCGATCAGACCATGGCGAATGTCGTAGCCGGCCGAGAGCGTGGCCTCGACGTCCGAGCCGTAATGCGGGTACACGTCGATGGCATAATCGAGCTCCAGCTCGCGCGCGATGTTGGACAACGTGGTCACCAGGTCGTAGTTGTACGGACCGCCCGAATCCTTGGCGCAGATCGAAACCATGCGCTCGGTGCAGCCCAGGTCGTCGCCCACGCAGCCCATGTCCACGCTGATCATCTCGCGCGTGTCGGCCGGCACAAAGGCACCGCCGTGGCCGACCTCCTCGTACACCGTAAAGAGCAGCGATACCTTGCGCGAAAGCGTCACCTCGTCGTCGGCGACGGCGCGGGCCAAACCCAGCAGAATCGACGCGGACAGCTTGTCGTCAAGGAAGCGACTCTTGATGTAGCCGCTCTCCGTCACCGTGGTGCGCGGATCCATAGCGATGATGTCGCCCGTCTGAATGCCCAGCTCAAGCACGTCATCCTTGCTATCAACGTTCTCGTCGAGCAGGATTTCCATGTTCTTCTCGATGGTCTTGACCGGCTCATCGGCCACATGCGCCGAAGGCTCAGTATTGAGGACCACGCCCGTGTAGACATTGCCGTCGCGCGTATAAACGGTGCAGTTCTCGCCATCGGCCGTAGACCACTGATGCCCGCCGAGGGTCGTGGGGCGCAGGCGACCATTGTCCTTAATGGAGCGCACCATGGCGCCCAGGGTATCGACATGGCTCGCCAACACAAGCGGCTCGCCCTCGCCGCCAAGCTCAACGAGCACGTTGCCCTTATTGGAGCGCTCGGGCCCAAAGCCCATATCGCGCAACGTTTCCATTAGATAATCAGTCGCCGCACGGGTATAGCCCGTAGGCGAAGCAATAGAAGTCAGCGTCTTAAGCTGTCCCGCGATATAGGAGAGCGTCTCCTCTAAAGAAGCATCGATTACAGAAGCCATGTGCATCCTTCCAAGCAAAACTAAGACCGAGTCCCGATTTTAACCGTTCTGCACGCGCACGGCTTACAATCCCAATCTTGCATAAATCCTATCGGTATCTGCATAGAAATGAGGAGTCTTTTTGCTTCGTCTCAGGGTACCCCACCTTGGGCCGTGCAAAAAACGGAGTATTCAGCACCGTGGGCCCCAACGACCCCATCGCGAACGACAAAACGACGCAGTTGCAGCAGTGTTGCAGGTCGTCGCAAAGCAGAAACTCAGTAACAACCCCCTCCACTCATCGATAGCCCGCCCACAATGGCTGTCGATGGGCGCCTGCGGGCCACTACGGGCCATTCAAAACGTTATGCATTTTTAAGAGCTTGCTGAATACTCCCAAAAATGCACGCTGGGAAGTGCGCCACCTATCCGCAGCTGGCAGTATGCCTTGGTTTTGCCCGTCTCGGGGCATCGACGCAGCACAAAAAGCCCCGCCGTGCGTAGCGCGGCGGGGCCAGCGGCAAGTCAAAAGACCATACGCCTACAGGCGAAAGAACACCAAACGAGGCTAGGCAGCCGGGCAGATCTTCTTGAAGAGCTCGATGACGTCGTCGAGCGTCGCCTCGCGCGGGTTGCCCGGGAAGCAGGCGTCGGCCATGGCGTCCTTAGCCAAGACCTCGATCTCGTCGGCCTTCATGGCCTCGCAGACGTGCGGGATGTTCACGTCGGCGGAAAGCTGCTTGACGGCGGCGATGGCGGCATCGGCAGCCTCGTCGGTGCTCATGCCCGTGGTGTCAACGCCCATGGCGACGGCGACCTTGGCTAGGCGCTCGGCGCAAACCGGCTTGTTGAACTCCATGGCGATCGGCAGCAGCATGGCGCAGGCGACGCCGTGCGGGGTGTCGTAGTGAGCGGACAGGGTGTGAGCCATGGCGTGGTCGATGCCCAGGCCGACATTGGAGAAGCCCATGCCAGCGACATACTGGCCAAGAGCCATGCCCTCGCGGCCGGAGCCGGGCTTGCCGGACTTGGCCTCGGCGACGGAGTCGC
>CABQNA010000164.1 GCA_902465425.1 uncultured Collinsella sp. | reverse complement strand
GGCATCAAACGAAGCATCAAAGCCCTCGGACGCAGCAGCAAACGCCGCAACCGACGGCTCGCCCACCATAGCCACGTCGCAGGCATCAAAGCCGCGCGCAAACGCATCGGCAAAGTCGTCCGCAAAGGCCACCAGGCGGTCACCGGGGCGCACAATCCCCAGCTGCGACAGCGCTACCGGCACATGCGGGGCCGCAAACAACCGCGCCTCACGCGCATCGGTCCTCAAAGCCCAGGCCTCTTCTAGCTGCTGTACGCCCATACGGCAACCTCCCTTCATTAACAAAAACCCACGATGCGGGTGTTCCCCGCATCGTGGGCAACGGCTGCAGTATAGCGCCGATATGCGACGAAACGCCTAGATGTTGAGCGCGTGATAGGTCACGTTAGCACCCGGAGCGTCAACGGTCACGCCATAGGCCTCAGGATAGATGCGCGTCGAAAACACGAGCGCGCCATCATTCACGAACACCTCGACCGACGAGACATCGCCAACAATACGCACGTTGCGCACCTCATCGACGGGCTCCCAGCGCACGGTACGACCGCAGCCGGCAGAAGCGCGACCCTCATCGGTAAATCGCATCTCAAAGCGCGAGGGCATTTCGTCCCCAGCGGGCACAAACGCCAGCTTCAGCTCGCCACCAACGGTCGCGGTAAACGCGCCGTCGATACCGTCGACAACAACGTCAAAGCAGGTATCGCCAGCAACCTCCAACGAGCCCTCCCCCACACGCACCGAGGCATAATGGAGCTCAATCTCGCGCGCCGGCTGCTGCAGCACTACGCCGCCGGCACCGGCTGTAAGCTCACGCGGCACCGTCATGCAGTGCTGCCAGCCGCACGCCACGGTAGGCGCGTTGCCATAGGTCGGCTCATCGGGCATGCCCATCCAGCCGATTAGAATATGGCGACCGTCCTCGGCCGTGAACTCCTGCGGAGCATAGAAGTCAAAACCAGCGTCCCACAGGCGGAACTCGCCCAGTTCATAGGCACCGTCACCACCGGTGATGTCGCCCGTTACAGGCATGTAGCCAGCAGCGTATACGTTGCCGCGGTTCCAACGACCGCCCTCGAGCCCCTGGGGAGAGAAAGACAGAAACCTTGCCGGTACACCGCCATCCGCCTCGAGCTCAAGGTATCCCGGGCACTCCCACATAAAGCCAAAACGCTCGGGCGTAGACACGCGGCTCTCGAGCTCCCAACTCAGCATATCGGCCGAGCCATACACCAGGATCTCACCCACATCGCGCCCGGCACCCTCGCCGTGCATGACGCAAAATCGACTATCGACATGCGGCCCGTCCACGCGACGACGCGCGCCCAGCACCATGTGGTAACGCCCATCATCATCGCGCCACACCTTGGGGTCACGCACGTGGCAGGTCAAATCCTCGGGATAATCCTCGGAAGCCAGCACCACGCGCTTTTGGCTGAACTCCCGACCGGCAAGGCCATCAACGCTCTCGACATAAACAGTATCGGCGCGGCGGCCGGTATTGACGTAGTCGTACGTCCCGTCCGAATCGGAAAGCTTAACGTTGCCCGTATAAAGTACGCGAATGCGACCGTCCTCGGCAAGCGCGGAGCCCGAATACACGCCGTGGCAATCGAACGGCTCGTCGGGCAGCAGCGGGGCGCCAACGTAGTCCCACGTCATAAGATCGCGACTCGTCGCATGGCCCCAGGCCTTAACGCCGCCCTCGACATCAAACGGCGCATACTGAAAATAGGCATGGAACACGCCACCCGCCTGGCAAAGACCGTTGGGGTCGTTGAGCCAACCCGCCGGCGGCATAATATGGAAGCGTTGGCCATACGCGCCATGACCGCACTCAGAGGCGGCGGCGTCAACAGCGGCGACCAGCTTTGCGAGGTCGCGACCAAGTGCATTAGACATATCAAAGTCCTAACGGATCGAAAGTAACAAGGCACCAGAGATCGGCGCCAAATGCGGAAAACACCCGCGAGCATACAGCCCGCGGGCACCCCTCAATCAAAAGCTCTTAGGCCTGCTCGGAAGCCTTGGGCTCGTCCTTGTACAGGACAAACGAGATGGCAAAGGAAACCAGCGCGGCGATCGCAAACATGATCGCGTACTGCACGGGCTGGGCCAGGCACAGCAGAATACCGAAGATACCGGTAACGCCCGTGCCGGAGGCAGCCAGCGAAGTGAGCGCGCAGACCAAGGCACCGCAACCGCCGCCGATGCAGCCGGCGATGAAGGGCTTAAAGAAGCGCAGGTTCACACCAAAGATGGCAGGCTCGGTAATGCCCATGAAGGCGGACAGGGCCGAAGGAAGCGCCAGACCCTTGATCTTGGCATCGCGGGTCTTAAAGGCAACGGCGAGTGCGGCACCGCCCTGGGCGATGTTGGCGGCGCTAGCGATGGGCAGCCAATAGGTCACGCCGTACTGGGCGAGCTGGCCCAGGTCGATGGCGGTGTACATCTGGTGGATACCGGTAACGACCGTGGGGGCATAGAACAGGCCGACGATAAAGGAACCGATGCCGAAGGGCAGGGTCAGCAGGGTCTGGATCAGACCGAGGATGGCGTTCTCGGCCCAGACAAAGATGGGGCCGACGGCAACGAGCGCCACGAGCACGGTCACGAACACCGAGACGAGCGGGGTCACAAAGAGGTCGAACATCTCGGGAACGATCTTGTGCAGGCGCTTCTCGAGGAAGGCCAGAATGGCGCAGGCGATAACGATGGGGATAACGTGGCCCTGATAACCGACCCACTCAAAGCTGTAGACGCCGGGAATGACGGTGACCATGGTCTGCACGCCCTCGGAGGCAACCGTATAGGCGCTCTGCAGCGAGGAGTTGATGAACGCACCACCGACGACGGCGCCCAAATACGGGTTGGCGCCAAAGGCCTTAGCGGCGGAGTAACCGATCAGGATCTGCAGAATACCAAAGGACGTGCCCGAGACCAGGTCGGCGATCTTATAAATAAAGTTATTGGTGTCGAGCGCGATAAAGCCGTTAGAGGCCATAAAGTTGAGGGCGCTCATAATGCCCAGCAGCAGGCCCGAAGCCACGATGGCGGGGATGATGGGGACAAAGACGTCGCCGAGTACCTTAATGGCACGCATAAAGATGTTCTGCTGCTGCGCCGCTGCCTCCTTGACCTCGGCCTTGGTGGCAGCCTCGACGCCGCTGAGCGCAATAAACTCGTCGTAGACCTTGTTGACGGTGCCAGTGCCAAAAATAATCTGGAGCTGGCCCTGGGCCTCAAAGACGCCCTTGGCGCCGTCGATATTCTCGAGGGCCTCCTTGTCGACCTTGGCGTTATCGGCAATCACAAGGCGCAGACGCGTGGCGCAGTGTGCGGCAGAGACGACGTTGTCGGCGCCACCGATATTGTCGAGCACCTCTTGGGCTGATTTGCGGTAGTCCATGACTTCCCTTTCCTCCAACGGGCGCATCTGCACCCGGCCATCTTTGACACTTACACTGTAATCGTTTTCAGTCTCATATGTCTGTAATCGTTTTCACAGTAGGGTGAACGGTAGGAAAAAGCCGGCGAAAGGTAGTTTTAAAGCAAAAAGAGGCGGCTCAGAGACAGGCAGACGTGCCCAAAGCCTAGACATTCATAAGCTGATGGCCGAGCTTGAGCGTCTTGAGACCACTCTCCCCCTCCACGCCATCGAGCGTGTTGAGCAACATATTGGTCGCCTCGACGCCACTGGTCAGGTAGCCATAATGCACGGTGGGAATGCCGCCCGTCAGCGCGCGCAAAAACGCGTTGTCGCCAAAACCGCTCACGCGGTGTATGCCCTCGCCCATACCGCGAACCTCATCGATG
>CABQNA010000163.1 GCA_902465425.1 uncultured Collinsella sp. | reverse complement strand
CGAGGCGGGCGGCGAGTACGCAAGCCTGTGGGGCCGCCAGACCGGCGCATTTTTGGAGGCGTAAAGACCCCATACGTGGGACAATCGTGCCCATAGGTTTGTTATGCCGCTGAAGCGAGGAGTCGTTATGCCACGCGAGACCAATGCCGCCAAACGCGAGCGCGCCGTTGAAGTGTGCGAGCGCCTCAACCGTCGCTATGGCCCGGTCGAATGTTTTTTGGATCACGAGAATCCCTTTAGGCTGCTCATCGCGGTGCTGCTCTCGGCGCAGACGACCGACGCGCAGGTCAACAAGGTGACGCCGAAGCTGTTTTCCCAGTGGCCCACGCCCGAGGCCATGGCGGGGGCGAGCGTGGCCGATGTGGCCGATACCATTAAGTCACTCGGCTTTTATAAGAGTAAGGCCAAGCACGCCGTGGAGGCCGCGCAGATGATTGTCGCCGATTACGGTGGCGAGGTACCGGCCGACATGAAGGAGCTCGTCAAACTGCCGGGCGTGGGGCGCAAAACGGCGAACATCGTGCTCAACGTGGGGTTTGGCATTGTCGAGGGCATCGCGGTTGATACGCACGTCAACCGCATTGCGCACCGCCTGATGTTGAGTCCCAAGACGCATGCCAAGGAGCCGCTCAAGACCGAGCAAGATCTGCTCAAGATTTTGCCGCACGAGTATTGGGAGTCGGTCAACCACCAGTGGATCACCTTTGGCCGCGAGATCTGCGACGCCCGCAAACCTAAGTGCGACGAGTGCCCGCTGGCGGATTTGTGCCCCAGCGTACGGGTGAGCTAGGTTACAAGGGCAGGCCGCCACTCTTGCGTATCTCCGGGCGGTACAAATCGGGACGCGGCCGGTGACCACGGCGCTCGCTACGACTCCCGAAGCAAGAACTCTTCTACCGGCACGACCGATGCCCCCTCGGTATCGTAGCGCTCGGAGCCGTGATATACGACGGCTCGGTCCTTTGCGGGAATGCCAAGTTCGGAACCAACAGAGCGTAGGTGTCGAGCGAATGTGTCGCGGTAGGTAGCGCCCGATTTGATTTCGAACGCCTGTGGGCGAGCCGGCTCTGTTAGATCGATAAGGTCGATCTCTCGTTTGCTGTCGTCGCGATAAAAGGCAAGCGTGGGCTCGAGGCCTCTGTTGAGGTATGCCTTCTGGCGTTCCGAGACAACGAGGTTTTCGAATATTTCCCCGCTTAGGGGGTGGTTCATGAGACTGCGCTCGTCGTGAATGCCAAGCAGATGGCAAAGTAGTCCCGTGTCGTAGAAGTACAATTTTGGCGCTTTGGTAAGCCGCTTGCGCATGTTTCCAGCATATGGTTGAAGCAGGAACACCAAATAGCTTGATTGCAGGATCGAAAGCCACGAGCTGATCGTCGCCGTGGCGACTCCCACATCAGCGGCGAGTCTTGATAGGTTGAGCAGCCCTCCCACGCAAGCCGCGCACAGCCCGATCATTTTTCTAAAGGAGCTCAGGTTGCGCACGTCGAGAAGGCCGCCCGCGTCGCGTTCCACATAGGTCATAAGGTAATTTTGGTAGAACATATCGGTGGGGATGCCCGCATCGTATATGCGCGGGTATCCCCCGCGAATCAGGTAGGTGTCAAGCGAGATTTGCGTGTCGCTGAGCTCCTGGTAGGAGAGAGGCAGGAGTTTGAGCATGCCGACGCGCCCGGCAAGCGATTGCTGGATGTTGTGCATGAGCAAAAAGTTTTGCGAGCCGGACAATACATACTGGCCGGTCCTTCCGCGTTCGTCGGAGGCGACCTGAATCATGCTGAACAGCTCCGGTGCATATTGGGCCTCGTCGATGATCAGATGATCGGGGCGCCTGCTGATAAAGCCGACGGGGTCATCGAGTGCGGCGCGACGGACTTCCGGGTTTTCGAGGTTGAGATATTCATATTCAGGAAAAACGGCCTTGATGAGAGTTGACTTGCCGCTTTGGCGTGGCCCCGTAAGCGAGACGACGGGAAACCATTCTGACATGTCGCGTAGCTTCTGGGCCATGGTTCGCTCAATCATTTTTAACGCCCTTCGTGTCTAGCATCGCATGCTCGTAGGCATGCTTTTGGTTTGAAAGTCTCGTACCGAGTTTGTCGGTATCTGCCGGGTTTCGTGGCAGGTCTTTGGGATTTGCCACATCGGCAAGGCAAAAAAACCATAATTACTAACTAGAAGTTACCACAACTGTAAAGTAGAAATTGCCATAATTGCAAAGTAATGCAGGTAGAAGCTGGTAATTGGTGCTGTCCGATCAGGCTGTTTTGTGCCGAGGGCGTTCGGGCATGCGCGTTTTGGGGTAGCTGTTCGGCGTGCGCTGGCGTGTCCACCTCATGCGCTACCATGTCAGGCAATGAAATCTGCCGCATACCCGCCGAGCTTGCCCCGGCGGGCTTTTGGCGTTGCAATGCCGGAGGAACAGCATGCTCATTCACCGTATAGCCGCGCAGCTCTACACTGCCGAGGCCTTGCAGACCGTCGAGGCCGGGCTCGATGCCGGCGAGGACGTGACGCTGGCTGTGTCGCAGTCGGGCCGCACGCTTATGGCGGCCGCCCAGTTTGCGCGCCGTCCGCGCCCGACGGTCTATATCGTGAGCGGCGAGGATGCGGCCGATCGCGCCGCGCGTAGCCTTGCCGCCTACGTGGGCCTAGCGCACGTGTGCCGTTTTCCCGAGCGCAAGGACTATCCGTGGCGCGAACAGGCGCCCGACGACGCCGTGGTGGCGCAGCGCTGCGAGGCTCTGGGGCGCATCGTGCGCGGGGACAACTGCATCATGGTTGCCTCGGCCCGCGCGCTGCTGCGCTGTGTGCCGCCGGTCGAGAGCCGCTACTGGGAGTCCACCACTTTTGCGGTGGGCGAGGAGATTCCTTTTGACGAGGTGCCGCAGCGCCTGGTGGGCATGGGTTACACCAATGCCGGCGCCGCCGACGCGCCTGGCCTGTTCCGCGTGCACGGCGACACCGTCGAGGTGTTCCCCGCGCAGGAAAAAGCGCCCGTGCGCATTGAGTTCTTCGGCGACGAGATCGATCGCATCCGTCGCATGGTGGGCTCAACGGGGCAGACCATCGGCAACGAGGACAGCATCGAGATCTTCCCCTGCCGTGAGCTGGCGCTTACCGACGAGGCCGTCCACAACATGCATGTGGCGCTTTATCGCGCCAGCCAGGACGACAGCAAACTGGCCGCATTGCTCGAGATGGTGGATGCGCGCATCGTCACGCCCGAGCTCGACCGCTTTTTGCCGGTGATGTACGGCCAGACCGTGAGCCCGCTGGCGCACGTGAGCGGCAAGGCGCTCGTGGTGCTGTCCGAGCCGCGCTCGCTGTTCGACGATTGCCTGCGTGCCTACGAGGATATCGAGGCCCGTGCCGGCGAGGCGGGGGTCGACCGACTGGATGGCCTGTATGTACGTGCCCAGCAGCTCGATTTTGGTGCCCAGCAGTGCCTGAACTATGTGAGCCTGATTCGCGCCGGCGGCGCGGTTACGGCGGAGCTCAAGATTGAGCAGCCGGCCATTGCGGGTTCGGACAACCGCTTTATGACGCGCGTTCAGGAAGTCGTGGGTAAGCGCTACGCCTGCGTGTTCGCCATTCCCGATCGCGGCGCGCGCGAGTCGATGGAGCTCACCTTTGGCGATGAGGGCATTACCTTTGAGGAATCGCTGACCGCGGCGCCCGAAAATGCCGGCGTCATTGGCGAGCACGTACGCGTGGCAGCGGCAGATTCTGCCGACCGTGCCGCACGCCAGGAGGCCCACGCTTCCATTCGCGAGCGTAAGGTCGACGCGCTCAACGCCCGCTCGCTCGAGGCGGG
>CABQNA010000162.1 GCA_902465425.1 uncultured Collinsella sp. | reverse complement strand
TTTGTGCGTGAGAAGGTTCTGCGTCGCACCCGCGACGAGATCCCTCACTCCGTGGGCGTCATCTGTGACGCGCTCGAGCAGACTAAGAAGGTCCTGCGCGTGCACGCCACGATTTACGTCGAGCGCGAGGGGCAGAAGGGCATCATCATCGGCAAGGGCGGCGAGATGATCAAGCATATCGGCATCGATGCCCGTCGTGACCTTGAGCGTATCTTTGGCACCCAGGTCTTTTTGGAGCTCGACGTGAAGGTCAAGGCCGGCTGGCGCGATGACGAGGCGCAGATCCGCCGCTTTGGCTATAACGCCGAAGATTAAGCCTCGGCGTTCATGGCTGGCTCTCGCACATATCGCACAAAAGTGCTCGTCCTCGACAAGACGAAGCTCAAGGAAACCGACCTGATCTTGACGATGCTCGATGAGCGGGGGCGGCAGGTGCGTGCCGTGGCCAAGGGCGCACGTAAGCCTGGCGGTCGCCTTGCAGCCCGCTGCGAGCTTTTCTGTACCGTCGATATGCTGCTCGCGCATGGGCGGTCGCTCGACGTGGTTTCTCAGGCGGAGCTTATGGAGGCGCCGCTCGGTGCTGCTCCTGACTACGAGACGACCTGTGCCGCCAGCGCGATTGCCGAGGTTGCGCGCGTGTGCTCGTTCGAGGATGCCGAGGATCCATTTACCTTTGCCATCACGCAGCGGGCGCTCACGCTTGTCGGCAGCGGGTTCGACTCGGCACATATGGACCTGCTCGTGGCGGCTTTTGTCTTTAAACTGCTGTCGCATGTTGGTTACCGACCCGATTTCTCGGCATGCGTTCTGTGCGGAGACCCTATGCTGTCGTATTTCTCGGCCCAAGCCGGCGGGCTTCTGTGCGGGTCGTGCGCCTCGAGCGTGCCTGGCGCCGAGTTGGTATCGGTCGGCGAGGTCGCATGGCTGCGCGCCCTCATGTCCATGACGTTCGATGAACTCATGGCCGAGCGAATCGATCCGCATACGGCGGCTTTTTTGCTGGGGCTTTCGCATGTTTGGGCCGCCACGCACACCGATCAGCGGCTCCGTGCGATGGAATTCATGTTGGGTCGGTGATGATGCGCAGGTGTGCTCCGCTTGTGGTAACATACCGACCTGTTGGTACCTCGACCTTGGATGCTCGCTCCACCGGCGGCTTCCCAGTCCGAGGCGAATAGAGTCGCCCGCGGGCGACGCGAAACGAAAGGTGAAACAATGACTGTTTCCAAAGAGCGCAAGGCGGAGCTGACCGCCCAGTTCGGTAACTCCCCGGTCGATACCGGTAACCCCAAGGTTCAGGTCGCCATCCTGTCCGAGCGCATCAAGGAGCTGACCGAGCACATGAAGTCCCACCAGAAGGACTTCCACACCCGTCGTGGCCTGCTCATGCTCGTTGGCCGTCGTCGTCGTCTTCTCTCCTACATCAAGAAGAACGACATCGTCGAGTACCGTGAGCTCATCAAGGCTCTGGGCATCCGCGACAACATCCAGTAAGGATTTGTACATGCTAAGAGCGTCCTGCGCAGCGGGGCGCTCTTTTTGTGTAAGGGCGTGAACAATCACGCTCTGAAGCGTGGCGGGGGCAGGGGGCCCGCGTCACATGAGAAGCCCGCAGGCAAGGGGCCTGTGGGGTAAAGGAGAACAATGACACTCGTATCCAAGACCTTTGAGCTGTATGGCAAGACCTACACCTTTGAGTCCGGCGAGCTTGCCAAGCAGGCCACCGGCGCTTGTCTGGTCAAGCAGGGCGACACCACGATGCTCGACACCGTGGTCGTCTCCAAGGAGCGCAAGAATTACGACTTCTTCCCGCTGACCGTCGACTTCAACGAGAAGATGTACGCTGCCGGCCGTATCCCGGGTGGCTACCTCAAGCGTGAGGGCCGTCCCAGCGAGAAGGCCACGCTCACGGCTCGTATGATCGACCGCCCGATCCGCCCTAGCTTCCCGGACGGCTTCCGCAACGAGGTGCACATCGTCGCCACCTCGCTCGTCGCCGACCAGGTCAACCCTTTCGACGTCATCAACGTCATGGGCGCCTCTCTGGCCATGACGCTCGGCGGCGTGCCCTTCGAGGGCCCGCTTGCCTGCGTGCGCATCGGCCGCAACGTGGAGACCGGCGAGTTTATCGTTAACCCCACCTATGAGGAGCGCGAGAACTCCGACCTGGACCTGGAGCTGGGCGGCTCTGCCGACTTCATCTCGATGGTCGAGGCCGGCGCCGAGGAGATCTCCGAGGACGACATGCTCGCCGCTATGAAGTTTGGCCAGGAGGCCCTCGCTGCCTTCTGCCAGGCCCAAGACGAGTTCGTCGCTGAGTGGGAGCAGGTCAACGGCGCCATCGTCAAGAAGGAGTACCCGCTCGACCAGCCCGTCGAGGAGGTCCAGGACCGCATTTTCGCCCACTACGACGAGATGGCCGCTGCCCTGCGCGACGCCGACAAGCTTTCCCGCATCGGTAAGGTCGAGGCTCTGAAGGAGTCCATCCGCGCCGAGTTTACCGACGAGGAGCAGGCCGCCTGGGAGCGCGAGATCCCCGTGGCGCTCAAGAAGCTCGAGAAGAAGGCCATGCGCACCATGGTCGTCGAGACCGGCGAGCGCGTCGACGGTCGTGCCGCCGACGAGATTCGTCCCATTATGGTGAAGGACAACTATCTGCCGCTCGTTCACGGCTCCGGCCTGTTCCAGCGTGGTCAGACCCAGGTGCTCTCCGTCCTGTCGCTCGGTATGCTCAACGAGGGCCAGCGTCTGGATACCATCGAGCCCACCGAGGGCAAGCGCTATATGCACCACTACAACTTCCCGCCGTTCTGCACCGGCGAGACCGGCCGCATGGGCAGCCCCAAGCGCCGCGAGATCGGTCACGGCAACCTGGCCGAGCGCGCTCTGCTCCCGGTGCTTCCCGACGAGAACGAGTTCCCCTACGCCATCCGTGTGGTCTCCGAGGTCATGGAGTCCAACGGCTCCTCTTCGATGGCTTCGACCTGCGGCTCCACGCTCGCCCTTATGGACGGCGGCGTTCCCATTAAGCGCCCGGTCTCCGGTATCGCCATGGGCCTGATCCAGGAGGAAGGCAAGACCGTGGTCCTGTCCGACATCCAGGGTCTCGAGGACTTCCTGGGCGACATGGACTTTAAGGTCACTGGCACCACCGAGGGCATCACCGCCCTGCAGATGGACAATAAGGCCACCGGCCTCACCTTCGACATTTTGGCCCGCGCCCTGCAGCAGGCCAAGGAGGGTCGCGCTTTCATTCTGCAGAAGATGCTCGATGTGATCCCCGAGCCGCGTCATACCACGCGCAGCACCGCTCCGCGTATCGTCTCCATCCAGGTTCCGACCGATAAGATCCGCGACGTCATCGGTTCCGGCGGTAAGGTCATCCGCGGCATCCAGGACGAGACCGGCGCTTCGGTCGACATCCAGGAGGACGGCACCGTCTTTGTCGGCGGCACCGGTGAGTCCGTCGATCAGGCCGTCGAGCGCATCAAGCTCATCATCAAGGTTCCCGAGCCGGGCGAGGAGTACACCGGTCGTGTGGTTTCCATCCAGCCGTTCGGCGCTTTTGTGAACCTGCTGCCCGGTAAGGACGGTCTGCTGCACATCTCCCGCGTCGCCAAGGGTCGTGTGGAGAAGGTCGAGGACGTCCTCAACGTGGGCGACGAGGTCAAGGTCGTCGTCATCGAGGTCGACGATCGCGGCAAGATCTCGCTCGATCGTCTCGACAAGCCCGAGGCCCCGGCTCGCGCCGAGGGTGCCTCCGAGGGCGACGGCGAGCACTTCCAGCGTCGTGAGCGTCCGCGTCGCGAGCGCTCCGAGCGC
>CABQNA010000161.1 GCA_902465425.1 uncultured Collinsella sp. | reverse complement strand
TGTCGCGCCACAGCGCTTGGAACACGTCCGAGACCACGCACGGCACGTTCTTAAACCAGTTCTCATCACTGGCAGCCTTGCGGGCACCCCTCACCTGGCCCTGCACGCTCTGCAGCAAGCTCTTGACGCCCGCAGTGGTCTTGCCGCGCGACAGGCGCATGTTCTTGTCGAAGGTGCGCGCACTGGCGGCATCGGCACCCGAAAGCGGACTATAAATCCAGTCGGCAAGCTCCGGCGCGGGCCACCACTCGGTCTTGGAGGCGGTGCCCTCGTCGGCGGCCTTCATGCGCTCGATCAGATCGGCCAGCGCCGTGAACTGCCTGCCCGCGATGGATTGGGAAAACGCCGTGAACTCGGTTGTCTCAGCAGCAATGTGACGCGCCGCCAAACGGGCAGCGAGTTCACCGAACAGCTGGGGTGCCCGGGCAGACACCACGAGCACGCGCACGGGGTCCGCGGACGCCGTGACACCGCCGTCGACCGCGGCGTCCTCACACGTTTTTACCAGCTCATCGATTGCATCCACATAGGCGTGGGCGCGGGCGTGAGGGCCGGCAACCTCTACAAAGGCGGGCTGAGCAGCAGGCGCAGAAGCGGTCTCGGACGCGCCGGCGTCCTCCCCCAGCGGCGCGACCTCAAACAGCACACCGCGGGCATCAAAGGCGGCAGCCAGGTCCTCGCGCATTGCCGCCTGCTCGCGGGCAAGCAGCACAACGACCTCTCCCCCGTTGTTTGCCACGGCCGACAGCAACTCGAGCAGGCCGTGCGTAAACGACGTGACGCCGCGCACGCATACCGCGCGGGCGCACACCGGTAGGTTGTCGGCCAAAGCGTCGGCCATAAGGTCAGCCGCCTCGCAGGGCTCGACCATGTCTCGACGGTCCAAGCCACTCGCATAGGCACTCAACAGCTCGAACACGCGAGCCTCGGCGGCGCTTTTGGGCTCGGGCTGAGCGGCGGCACCGCAGCAGCGCTCGGCACCCGTCCCCGCTACGCCCGGCAGCACATCGCGGGCCATGCGCGCGAGCATGCGCACCGTGCCCTGACTGCGAGAAAGCGGCTGCAGGTCGGCATCGTCGCGACGGGCGATCATGTCCGAGAACAGCATCTGGCGCTGCATGTTGTCGACGAAGCCGCGCCCATCGCCCATAAGCTCCCACAGCGAACGAAGCCACGACGTTGGGGTTTTGTAGTCAACGCCCAGCGAGGCGCCAGCAACCGCAGCATCGTGACGGCACACGTCGAGCTCGGCAAACGAGGGCGCCAGCAATACAGCACGCCCGTGGCGGGCAACCAGGTCGGCGAGCAACGCCGTCTCGGCATCGCTCAAGTCCGTACCGGTATTGGTGGTATAGATTCGAACAGGCATGGTCCTCCACTCAAACCGTTCGCAATAATCAATGCATCCATCCTACCCGCCCACGCGGACAGATTTGCCCCACGCCAACAGATTTGATCCCTTGGGGACGGAGGAAAACGGATCAACAAGGGGTCAGTCTAACCCGGTGATACGTTTTCCTCCGTCCCCGAGGAATCAAAAAACCGCCCCCGAAGGGACGGTTCTGCGCAATTTGTTTTTACCGCTGGCCTACTCGCCATCCTCCAGCTTGATGAGGATCTTGCGATAGCCACCGTACTCGCCATTAAGCGCCTTGGACACGCGGCTCACCGTGGTGGACGAAGCGCCGGTGCGGGCCTGAACCTCAACATAGGGCTCGCCCTCGTCCAGATAGCGCGCAACCTGCAGGCGCTGAGAAAGATCGCAAATCTCGCGCGGCGTGCAGATATCGGTCAAAAACGCTTGGATATCGTTCTCGTCGTCCAAAAGACTAAATGCGTGGACCAGCTGCTTGACATCAGGCTTGTCAAACATGTTCTCGATATTCATCGATCACCGCCAAACCCGCCAAAAGGCATCGAAGTTGATACTGACATCGGGCATCGTTCGCCCGTAATATGCAATAAAACAATGCATGGGCCATTTGCCCGTAGCAGTGTAGCACACCACCAAACTAAAGTGACAAGACTCTCTGTCAGCGGCACGTTTTTCAGGACGAACGCCGTTTAGAAACCGAATGCGCACGTAAGCTCCACGAATATTTGAGACAATGGGCGCCCAAACACCGCGGCGCGTCCGCGTAACCATCCAAGTCGCCGCCGCAAGCCGCTTCACGCGACGCCAGCAACCCCGGCGCAAGAAAGGATTCACGCCATGCGCTTTATGCTTAACTGGCTCTTCACCTCGATCGCCATCGCAATCGCCACGTTCCTCGTCCCCGGCATCCAACCTTTCGGCCTTGCCGAGGCCTGGGTCTGCTTTGCCTTTGTGGGGCTGTTCCTCAACATCGTCGATTCGTTCGTCAAACCGTTCCTCACGGTCATCTCGCTGCCGCTCACGATCATTACGCTCGGCATTTTCCAGCTCGTGCTCAACAGCTTTATGCTGGAGCTCGCCAGCTACCTGTCGGTCAACCTGTTGGGCGTCGGCATCTCCATCGCCGGCTTTGGCTCGGCCTTTATGGGCAGCATCCTAGTGTCCATCATGCGCAGCATCCTCGATAGCATTGCCGAAGAGTAGAACGCCCCCGACACGCAAACGCATCGGACCAAATCAAAGGCCGCCCATCGCAAAAATGGGCGGCCTTCTTATTTGCCAAGTCTCAGAGGGCAAGAAAATCTACCATTTCCACCCCGTCCCCAAATGGCAGGTGGGCTAGATGACGTAGTCGTAGCCATGGTTGGGAGCGACAAGTTGATCGAGCGTCACGCCGTCGAGGTAATCGTTGATGAGCTTGTCCAGGTTCTTCCACACGTCGAGCGTGGGACACTCATCAGATCGCGAGCAACCCTTGCAGTCGCCATCCAGGCAGGCGACCGGCGCCAGGCTGCCCTCGGTCAAGCGCAGGATCTCGCCCACCGTGTACTGCTCGGGCGGGCGCGTGAGCACGTAGCCGCCGCCCTTGCCACGCATGCCCGAGAGCATGTTGGCGCGCACGAGCGTAGCCAAGATGTTCTCGAGATATTTCTCGGAAATCCCCTGTCGCGCCGCAATCTCTTTGAGCGGGATGCGACCGGCCGCCTGGTGCTCGGCCAGGTCAACCATAACGCGCAGGGCGTACCTGCCCTTAGTAGAAACCAACATATATAGTGCTGCCTTTCGGTCTTTTAGTCCGTTGAAATTCTAGCCGAAAAATTAGCTTTGGAAATACCCGTTCCGGTCAAGATGGTTAATCGACTCGTAATAATCTTCTATTTCCTATTGCATTACTAGGCTTTAGTGTCTACTATGCTTGCCAACAGCTAAACGAACAACCTATAAGGTTTATGGGTTTATCTGCTAGACACGCCGTAAAACCACACGGCAACCAGCAACTTGAACACTTTGGAGGTTCACCATGAGCAAGGTTTACACGTCCATCGATCAGCTTATCGGCCACACCCCGCTTCTGGAGCTCACTCACTTTGAGGCCGACGAGGACCTCAAGGCTCGCGTGCTCGTCAAACTGGAATACTTCAACCCCGCCGGCTCCGTTAAAGACCGCGTCGCCAAGAACATGATTGACGAGGCCGAGAAGGCAGGCAAGCTCGTGCGCGGCGGCGACTACACCATCATCGAGCCCACGAGCGGCAACACCGGCGTCGGCATCGCCTCGGTGGCGGCCGCCCGCGGCTACAAGGTGATCATCACCATGCCCGAGACCATGTCCGTCGAGCGCCGCAAGCTGATGCAGGCATACGGTGCGCAGCTCGTGCTCACCGACGGCTCCAAGGGCATGAAGGGTGCCATCGCCAAGGCCGAGGAGCTGCAGAAGGAGACTCCCAACAGCATCATCGCCGG
>CABQNA010000160.1 GCA_902465425.1 uncultured Collinsella sp. | reverse complement strand
GTGCGACAAGTGGACCTTCTCCACGAACTGCGTCTCCATCCAGGGCCGCTACGGCATCCCCTGCGTGGGCTTTGGCCCGGGTGCCGAGTCTCAGGCTCACGCTCCCAACGAGGTCACCTACAAGGACGACCTGGTCACCGCTGCCGCCATGTACGTGGCTGCCCTGAACCTCTACGATCCGAGCAAGGCCGATGGCGACGCCACCGTGTTCCGCGCCGGTCTGACCAACAACAAGATCGATTAGTCCCATTCCTCGATTTTGTTGAGCCGGGGGCCGCTCGTGTCCCCGGCACCCCTGTTGACTTGGGGCCCGCGGTCGTTATCTCCCATGCTTCCTCAACGGTGGCGGGTCCTCGTCATGGTGCTCTGCATGTTCTGCCACACGCGCATGCCGGAGCACATCTACTCATTGCGATCGTTTCATCTTTAGAAAGGACATTTCCATGGACGCTAAGTTTACCGAGCTCGTCGAGCAGCTGAACGGTCTCGACTTTATGGGCATGTACGGCAGCGACTTCCTGCACACTTGGGACAAGACCACCGACGAGCTCAAGGCGCTCTACATCGTCGCCGACGCCCTGCGCGAGCTGCGTGAGAACAACGTTTCGTCCAAGATCTTCGACTCGGGCCTGGCCGTCTCCCTGTTCCGCGACAACTCCACCCGTACGCGCTTCTCTTTCTCTAAGGCCGCCAACCTGCTCGGCCTTGAGCTGCAGGACCTGGACGAGAAGAAGTCCCAGATCGCTCACGGCGAGACCGTCCGCGAGACCGCTACCATGATTTCCTTCATGGCCGACGTCATCGGCATCCGCGACGACATGTACATCGGCAAGGGCGACGCCTATATGGTAGAGGTTTCCGAGTCTGTCCAGCAGGCCTACGAGGACGGCGTTCTGGATCACCGTCCCACGCTCATCTCCCTGCAGTCCGACTCCGATCACCCCACGCAGTCCTCTGCCGACATGCTCTACCTCATCAACGAGTTTGGCGGCCTTGAGAACCTCAAGGGCAAGAAGGTTGCCGTCACCTGGGCCTATTCGCCCTCTTACGGCAAGCCGCTGTCCTGCCCGCAGTCGCTGATCAGCCTGCTGCCCCGCTTTGGCATGGACGTCACCCTTGCTCACCCCGAGGGCTACGACCTCATGCCCGAGGTCGTCGAGCGCGCCAAGGGCTATGCCGCCGAGTCCGGCACTACCTTTAAGCAGGTCAACACCATGGCCGAGGCCTTCGAGGGCGCCGACATCGTGATCCCCAAGAGCTGGGCTCCGTTTGCCGCCATGGAGAAGCGTACCAACCTGTACGCCGAGGGCGACGACGCCGGCATCGCTGCGCTCGAGAAGGAGCTGCTCGCCCAGAACGCCACCCATCAGGACTGGTGCTCTACGACCGAGCTCATGGAGAAGACCGCCAACGGCCAGGACACCATCTTTATGCATCCGCTGCCCGCCGACATCTCCGGTGTCTCCTGCGAGCACGGCGAGGTTAACGCCGACGTCTTCGACATGCACCGCGTGGGCATGTACAAGGAGGCCAGCTACAAGCCGTACGCCATCGCTGCAATGATGTTCCTGCAGAAGGTTGCCGATCCCGCCGCTACCCTCAAGGCCCTCGACGAGCGCAACACCGCCCGTTGGCTCCAGGCCTAAAGCCGGGTTGAGGTAAGCCATGTAAAGGGGGCGCTCTGCCAACCGGCGGGGTGCCCCCTTTTTTTGCATCGCGGGCGTGCGGGATAAGCGCTTTCGATGTGGATGCCCGCGGCGCGAGTTATGGGTACGATGGTTTCAGGGGAGGTGTCACCATGAAACTTGGATGCGTCATTATGGCTTCGGGCGAGGGTAAGCGGTTTGGCTCTAACAAGATGCTTGCCGATATCTATGGCGAGCCGCTGATTGCCCGGACCATCGATTCGGTTCTCCGGGGCTTTGACGTCGTGGTTTCGACGCGTTGGCCCGAGGTCGCCCAGATTTGCGAAGACAAGCATTGCCCGTGCGTGCTGCACGATGGCGAGCTGCGCAGCGAAAGTGTCCGTGCGGGCCTTTCGTGGGGAGTCGAACGCAACTGGAAAGGATGCCTCTTTTTGCCGGGCGACCAGCCGCTCGTGAGTTCGGATTCTTTTGAGGCTATGGTTCGTGCATTTGACGAGCGTGGCCGCAAACATCCGGTGCGTCTTGCGTGCAACGGTGAGCCTTCGAGTCCGGTGCTCTTTCCGGCGGAACTGTTCGATGCACTTATGTGTCTTGAGGGCAAGGACGGCGGGGGCTCGATTCTCAAAGGTCGCGTCGACGTTGCGCTGGTCGAGGCGCGTGCCTACGAGCTGTGGGACGTCGATACCGTCAAGGGACAGCGACGCATAACGGAGCATATTGCCGCCTGCTCGTATTTTGATCGCGTGGCCAACTGCATCAATCAATAAGGAGCAATTATGATCATCATCAAAAACGGCGCGCTCGTGACGCCCCAGGGGCTTCGCCGCGCCGATCTTGCCATGGATGGCGACAAGATTGTGCGGATCGCCGCGGCGATTGAGCCGGCCGAGGGCGATACCGTCGAAGATGCCGCGGACTGCTGGGTGTTCCCCGGCTTTATCGACGGCCACACGCACATGCAGTGCTGGACCGGCATGGATTGGACAGCCGATAGCTTTGAGACCGGCACGCGCGCGGCTGCCTGCGGCGGTACGACGACCATCGTGGACTACGCGACGGCCGATCGCGGCGTGACCATGCCCGATGCCTTGGTCGAGTGGCATCATCGCGCCGACGGCACCTGCACCGCCAACTACGCCTTTCATATGGCACTCGCCGAGTGGAATGAGCGCAACCGCGCCGATCTTTCGGCCATGCGCGAGGCGGGCGTGTCGTCGTTTAAGACCTACTTTGCCTATGACCACCTGCGCTTGGACGATGCCGAGACGCTCGAGGTGCTGGAGGAGCTCAAGCGCGTGGGCGGTATCCTGTGCGTGCATTGCGAGAACGGCACGTTGGTGAATGAACTGCAGAAGCGCGTGTACGAGCAGGGGATTCATGGGCCCGAGGGGCATGCTCTCAGCCGTCCGGACGTGTGTGAAGCTGAGGCCGTGAGCCGCCTGCTGTATCTGGCGCACCTGGCCGGCGACGCCCCAGTCAACGTGGTGCACCTTTCGACCAAGTTGGGTCTCGAGGCCATCCGTGCCGCCAAGGCGCGCGGGCAGAAGAATATCTATGTCGAGACCTGCCCTCAGTATTTGATGCTCGACGATACTTGCTACTTGGAGCAGGGCGAGGACGGCTTTGCGGGTGCCAAGTATGTGATGAGCCCGCCGCTGCGCCATGCGGGTGACCGTGCGGCACTGCGCGAGGCGCTTGTGGCCGGCGAAATCGATACGATTGCGACCGACCACTGCAGCTTTAACCTGCATGGGCAAAAGGACCGCGGGCGCGACGACTTCCGCGCGATTCCCAACGGCGGGCCCGGCGTGGAGCATCGCCCCGTCGCGATTGCCACGAGCTTTGAGGGACAACTGGGACCCGAGGATCTGTGCCGCTTGATGAGCGAGAACCCGGCGCGCGTCTTTGGCATGTATCCGCGCAAGGGCTGTCTTGCCGAGGGCTCCGATGCCGACGTGTGCGTGTGGGATCCCCAGGCGCGCTGGACCATTCGCGCGGCGACGCAGCATCAGGCCGTGGATTACACGCCGCTCGAGGGTTTTGAGGCACATGGCCGCGCCAAAGCCGTGTTTGTGAACGGCGTGCTGGCGGCACGCGACGGCGAGCCCACCGGAGCCCAACCCGGCCGCTACGTCCCCCGCTAACAGGAAGATCACTGGATTCCCCTCTGCAGTTGCGGTGAAATACGGACTGTTTGCGGCCGTTTGGCGGCCAAACAGTCCG
>CABQNA010000159.1 GCA_902465425.1 uncultured Collinsella sp. | reverse complement strand
TAACCTGCTGCGCACCGGGGCGCTGCACCTTGACGGCTACGTCCTCGCCCGTCACCAGACGAGCGCGGTGCACTTGCGCAAGCGATGCGCTACCGAGCGGGTTGGGGTCGATCGCATCGAACATCTCCCCCAGGCGCAGGCCGTATTCTTCCTCCAGACAGCGAAGCACCACCTCGTACGGCACCGGCTCCACGTCGGAGCGCAGACGACGCAGCTCGTCGCAAAAGCGTTGCGGCAGAATCTCGGACCGATTGGCCAGAATCTGCCCCATCTTGACGAACATGGGGCCGAGTTCCTCGAGCAGGCGGCGCAAACGAACCGGCGTAAGGTTATCCCACACACGGTACTTTTTGACCAGGCGAATAATCTGCCCGATGCGTTCGCGACGACCCGCCGGCGTGAGCTGGTATTCCTCGTCCGGCGCCATCGCGTCGGGCTCCTCGGGGACCATATCGATAGCGCGCGGCTTTTTGCGAGCGCCCGAGACGGCGGCATCGACCTCGTCGACAACCGCCGCCTCGTCATCCAAGGGATCTAGATTGTTGTAATCGGTGGTGGAATCTGCCATCTGCGCTGCTACTCGGCCTCTTCGGTATCCTTCGCATCGTCGGGCTCAACGGACTCGACGGGCACCGAGGTCACGTTGTCCTCGACCGAATCGACGATGTCGCGCACATGGGCCAGGAAGGCCGTGCGCTCGGGGGCAGTCATGACGCGGACCCGGGCAAGGATGAGCTCGTCAAGCACGCGCTGGGCCGCGGTCTCGCCCTGCATGCCCAAGCGCTCGGTCAGGTCGGAGATGGTGCCGCCGGCCTGCTCGAACATGTCGGACACACTGCGGGCGATATCGGGGGTGGCGGTGTCCTTGCGGACCTGCTCGCCTTTGGTGTTAAGGTCGTCGAGGACCTTCTTGCCGCCTTCGACAGCAACGGCGGCAGCGCCAAAGCCCACGTTAATGGCACCGTTAACAAGCTGATCGAGTTTCATAACCATGGTTATCTCCAATCACAAACAACTGCATTGGCGTTCTTGTACCCAAGATTGAGCGAAAGCGACAAAGCGTTTTAGCGCTATTCGATCGACGGGAAATCCCTACCTCACGTTGTCGTTCATCGCGAAAGAGTTCTTCATGGCGCAGCTCGTGGTGTAGAGCACCTTGCCCAGTAGAGCATCGGTCTCCACGCGAACACGCTCGGCAAAGGCCTCGTTGGCGCGCGCAAGCTCGGCAGGCACCTCGGCCTCGGGTAGCGCGGCTACGGCAGCGTCGACGTCATGGATCTGCTTGTGGCCCATGCCACCGACCTTCTCCTGGTAGTCCTCCACAGCGCGGCCGCACTCATGGAAACGGACGTCAGCCAGGGCGCCGATCAGGCGGTTGGCCCAGTAGAAGTTTTCGGACGTCACGCGAGCCTGCGTGTCGGCATAGTACTCGGGCATGGTCTCGACGTTGGCGTACAGCGGAACCAGCGCGTTAAACGAGTTGGAGCCAAAGGCCATCCACTGCACGGCGCGGTAGGCCGGCTGCGCATAGGGGCGCAGCTGCAGCACGGCGAGCTGGCTGTTGCGATTGATGCCGATGGGGCGATAGGCGCCGCGCGTGGCGGGCGTGCCCTTGCTGCCGTAACAGTCGTACTCCGTGCCCTGGTAGTGGCTCGAAAGCACGTACTTGATGTCCTCGATGGTCACCTTACGCTCGGGCACGCGGCTCCAGGGGATATCGTCGCTCTCGGGCGTGTAGTCGGCCTCGGGACCATCCCACACATCGCTGGGGTTAAGGCAGCGCTGCATGTACCACGCGCGCGGGGTGTTGTAGACGTGGTCGCTGTCGCTGTGCGAGCCAAAGGCCTCGCGCGGGTTAAAGACCACAGCCGGGCCGTCGCACTCGACGCCCAGCGTCAGATCCAGATGCCACTCGGCCATCCAGGCGCGCAGGTCGGCGGAGCACATGTGGTCGGCCTGGGCGCCCTCGGCGTCATCCAGGTCAAAGCTGTCGATACCCAGCTGGTTGGGCATGGTCACATAGGCGTCGTCAGGCACGCGCTTGGCAATCCAGTGGTGACCGCCGATGGTCTCGAGCCACCAGATCTCGTCCACGTCGCTAAAGGCGATGCCGTTGTTCTCGTAGGTGCCGTAGCGCTCGAGCAGGTCGCCCAGGATACGAACGCCGTCGCGGGCGGACTTGGCATACGGCAGGACCAGGGTCACCATATCCTCCTCGCCCAGGCCACCAGGTTGCGCCGGCACATAGCCGTCCTCACCCTCGTTGCCCTTGGCGGGCACGTAGTCCACGAGTGGGTCGGCGCCGCGGACGCGCTCGTTGGTGGTGAGCGTCTCGGTTGCGGACATGCCCACATTGAGCTCGTTGAAACCGGCCTCGGCCCAGATGCCGTGGCCCGGGACAACATCGGGGACGCTCGTGTAGCGCATGGGATTATCGGGCAGTTCAACGGTCAGGCGACTCAGGACGCTCGTGTAGACGCGCGGCTGCTCGTCGGGATGCACCACGCGCATACGCTTGGGCTCAAACACCCCGTTGGACGAGTCCTCGTTACGCGCGACCAGGGTCGACCCGTCGTAGCTCGCGTTCTTACCAACCAAAATCGTTGTGCACGGCATGCGCATCCTCCTTGAGCGAAGAAATCAAACGGCAACAGTGTATCGCTTCGGCGAAAAAAGGGCGAAGCCACAGCCCCGGCAACCCCTGTGGTCAAAAAATGCCAAATATGAGTACTGTCACCAATTTAGTAACAGCAATTTTGCTATTCATGGGTGTCGAAAGTCTACATTTGTTCAATAATTAGATGATGTAATTCCCCATAGGTCCAATAAAATAGGCTCTCTATCGATAATAAATATCGTTAGAGAGCCAAATTAACCTAAATTATATGTGACAATCTTGGCAACAGTACTCATATTTGGCATTTTTTGTCCATGGGGTATAGAACTAACCCCTCAAAACAGCTTCAAAACGCCTATTTCGATGCGCGCTCGGCCGCTTCGATCACGTGTTTGGCGAGAATCGCCGTCGTCACAGCTCCCACGCCGCCCGGCACAGGCGTGATGGTGTCAACAACCGGCTCTGCAGCATCAAAATCAACGTCCCCGATCAGCTTTCCGGCGGCCTCGTCCCAGTTAATGCCCACATCGATGATCGTCTGGCCCTCGCGAACCGCGTCCGCACCAATCGTGCGCGCGCGTCCAACGGCCGCAACCACAATATCAGCCGCACGGCACTCGGCAGCAAGGTCGCGCGTATGCGTATGGCACGTCGTCACGGTCGCATTGCGCGCCGTAAGTATGGCGGCAACAGGACGCCCGATCACCAGCGAGCGCCCGACCACAGCAACCTTAGCTCCATCCAGCTCAACGCCGTAATGATCCAGTAGCGCCAACACGGCCTCAGCCGTGCAAGGAGCAAAACCCTCGCCGCGCCCCGAAAGCGTGGTAAGCAGCGAGGCCGGCGTCATGGAGTCAACATCCTTGGCGGAATCGAGTGCCGCGGCAACCGCATCCTCGTCAAGCCCGGCGGGCAGCGGGCGAAACATCAGGCATCCGTGAACAGCCAGGTCGGCATTGATGCCCTCAATAGCCGCCAGCAGCTCATCCTGCGAAACATCGGCAGGCAGCAACACGCGACGAGCTTCGATGCCCACCTTTTCGCAGCGTTTGAGCGCACCGCGCTCGTAGGATAGGTCGTCCTCGCGCTCGCCCACGCGAACGATAGCGAGCGTCGGCACAACGCCGCGCTCACGCAAAGCGGCACAGCGAACAGCAAGTTCCTCGGTCAGCGCGCGAGCAACGGGAGCACCCTTCAGTAACTCAGCCATGGCTATCCTCTCTTCCTTGCAGCGTCGGAGGCGCGGCGCGCCAGC
>CABQNA010000158.1 GCA_902465425.1 uncultured Collinsella sp. | reverse complement strand
TCGTCACGCCAAAGCGCGCGCTTGCCACCTGCTTGATGGCGGAGTTCTTGGAGTCACCGTTGGCCAGCGGGGTCTCGCGACGCGAATCCTCGCCGCCCTCGCCCGAGTTGGAGCGCCCATGCAGGCGGTTCATGGCGATGGCCATGCACTCGTGTGCTTCTTTGCTGATGGAACCGTACGACATGGCGCCGGTGTTAAAGCGGCGGACGATGTTGAGCGCGGGCTCCACCTCGTCGAGTGCCACCGGAGTGCGACCGCTGGCATCAAAGTCCAGCAAGTCGCGCAGACGCACGGTGCGGTGCAGGCGAGCGCTGTACTCCTTAAAGGTGTCGTAGCTGTCCTCGCGGCAGGCGGTCTGCAGCAAGTAGACGGTCTGCGGATCGATGAGGTGATCCTCGCCGCCGAGCGGGCGCCACTTGGTCAGGCCCAACGTGGGCAGCTGATCGGGAGCCGGGCTCTTAAGGATAGCGAGTGCGGCGTCGTAGCGCTCGTTTTGCTCGCGCTCAACGTCCTCGACACCCATACCGCCCACACGGCTCACCGTGCCGGCGAAGTACGCGTTGACGAACTCCGGAGTGAAGCCCACGGCCTCGAAGATCTGCGCCGAATGGTAGCTCTGCACCGTGGAGATGCCCATCTTGGACATGATGGAGACGATGCCGGCGGTCGCAGCCTTGTTGTAGTTGGCGATGCCCTGCTCGGCCGTCACGTCCAGGTCGCCGCGTGCCGCCAGATCGCGGATGCACGCATGCGCATTGTACGGATAGATGCCGCTCGCAGAGTAGCCCACCAGCGCCGCAAAGTCGTGCGGAGACACGGCATCGCCGCACTCCACCACGATATCGGCAAAGGTGCGCACGCCAGCGCGGATCAGGTGGTTGTGCACGCAGCCCACGGCAAGCAGCGACGGCACGGGCACCTCGCCCGCAGCGGCACGATCGCTCAGCACCACGATGTTCACGCCGTCGCGGACCGCAGCCTCGACGTCCTCGGCAAGCTGCTTGAGCGCAGCCTGCAGCGCGCCCTCGCCGGCGTCGCGGCGGTAGACGGCACGGAAGCGGCGAGTCTTAAAGCCCACGCGGTCGATGGCGCAGATGCGGTCAAACTCCTCCTCGCTCAGCAGCGGACGCTCCAAGCGCACCAGCTGGCAGGCCGTACGGGAATCCTCGAGCAGGTTGCCGTGGTTGCCCAGGTAGAGCGTGGTCGAAGTCACCATATGCTCGCGAAGGGCGTCGATGGGCGGGTTCGTGACCTGAGCGAACAGCTGATAGAAGTAGTCGAAGAACGAACGCGTCTTCTTGGACAGGCAGGCCAGCGGCGCGTCGATGCCCATCGAGGCAAGCGGCGCCTTGCCCTGCTGGGCCATGGGACGCACGACCTCGTCAACATCATCCCAGTGATAGCCAAGCTTGGCCATACGCACGGCGGCAGGCACCTCAGCGTCCTCGGCGGGTGTTGCCGCAACGGGCTCATCGAGCGCGTCGACGGTCAGCGTCTCCTCGGCAATCCAATCACGGTAGGGCTTTTCCTTGGCGTAACGGGCGCGCAGCTCGTCGTTGTAGATCACGCGGCCACGGGCAAAATCGACCTCGAGCATCTGGCCCGGCCCCAGACAGCCGCTCGTCAGGATGTTCTCGGGGCTCACCTCGATGGTGCCCACCTCGCTTGCCAGCATAAAGCGGCCGTCGCGCGTCACATAGTAACGGGCGGGACGTAGGCCGTTACGGTCGAGGGCGGCACCCAGCGTGCGACCGTCGGTAAAGGCGATGGCCGCCGGGCCATCCCACGGCTCCATGAGCATGGACTGGTAGGCGTCGTAGGCGCGGCGCTCCTCGCTCAGATTGTCGTTGTGGTCCCACGGCTCGGGCAGCAGCATGGATGCGGCACGCGTGAGCGGGCGACCGTTCATGACCAAGAACTCGAGCACGTTGTCCAGAATCGCGGAATCGGAGCCCTCACGGTTGATGATGGGCATCACGCGCTCAAGATCATGCTGCAACACGGGGCTGTACAGGTTGGGCTCGCGGGCGCGGATCCAGTTGACGTTGCCCTTGAGGGTGTTGATCTCGCCGTTGTGGATGATAAAGCGGTTGGGGTGCGCACGCTCCCAACTGGGCGTGGTGTTGGTGGAGTAGCGCGAGTGTACGAGCGCCACGGCCGTCTTGACGGCGGCGTCGTTGAGGTCGATGAAGAAGCGGCGCATCTGTGTGGCGACCAGCATGCCCTTGTACACGATGGTGCGCGAGCTCATGGAGCACACATAGAAGATCTTGTCGCGCAGGGCAAACTCGGCGTCGGCCTTCTTTTCGATGGTACGGCGGCACACGTACAGGCGACGCTCAAAGGCATCGCCGGCGGGCGTGTCGTCCGGACGGCCCAGGAAGGCCTGCAGGATGGTAGGCATGCAGGCGCGGGCCGTCTCGCCCAGGTCGTGCGGGTCGACGGGCACCTTGCGCCAAAAGAGCAGCGGCACGCCAGCCTCGGCGCAGCCCTCCTCAAACACGCGACGGGCATCCTCTACGCCCTTGTCGTCCTGCGGGAAGAACAGCATGGCCACGCCATAGTCGCCCTCTGCCGGCAGAATCTGGCCGCACTTTTGAGCCTCTTTGCGGAAAAAATGATGCGGAACCTGGAACAGGATGCCGGCGCCGTCGCCGGTGTTCTTCTCGAGTCCCGTACCGCCGCGGTGCTCCAAGTTGACCAGAATGGACAGCGCGTCGTCCAGAATCTGGTGATGGCGCTCGCCGTTGATATCGGCAAGCGCGCCGATGCCACATGCATCGTGGTCGAATTCGGGGCGATAAAGGCCCTGCTGCTGAGCGGAATCTGCCTGCATCGCGATCCTCCCCTAGATATTTAGACAGTCAGTTGAATAGGCATAGTAGGAGCATCGGGGCATCGTTGTGTTTCCCGCCCGTTTCGAAACAATCGCGTAACGCACGTAACCCATCAACGTCTTGCTATCAAACGCGTACATCAGCCTCCAAACACGTCGAAATTTGACATCTTTGGAGGCTGACGCACACGTTTTAGTGCAGGGACAGCCGGCACATATGCATCCAACCCCTTTGAATTATTCTGGAAACGAGGGCCACGCAGACTTTTGCATGATGCGACTCGACACCGCAGACCTCAAGGGCGGCAACAAGGCGCCCAAGTTCGGCTTGTAAGCTCACCGCTTCAAACATCTCAATCTGTAACAGGAGGAACCGGTTTTGGCGGCAAACTGTTACAGATCGAGACATTCCATAGGACCATTTCTTCCTGTCTCGATCTGTAACACCTAGGCCCAATTTCCATCCCTAGTTGTTACAGATCGAGACATTTCGGCAGCCCCCTTTCACCATCCCATTCAAATATAACAATTTTGTTAGTCTTGGTTAACTTTTTGGCCTAAAACGGGTATCCTTTGCGGCGTCAAGCAAACGGCACGCACACCGTGCCAGATCAAGGAGACCCCTATGGCACACCAGACAGACCAACAGACAATGCAACTTGTCCTTATCCGTCACGGAGAGTCCGAGTGGAACAAGCTCAACCTGTTCACCGGCTGGACCGATGTCGAGCTCACCGACACGGGCCGCGAAGAGGCGGCGGCAGGCGGCCGCGCCCTCAAAGAAGCCGGTTTCGACTTTGACGTCTGCTACACTTCGCGTCTCAAGCGCGCGATCCACACCCTCGACATCGTGCTCGGCCAGATGGATCGCGAGTGGCTGCCCGTCATCAAATCCTGGAAGCTCAACGAGCGCCACTATGGCGCGTTGCAGGGTCTCAACAAGGCCGATGCCGCGGCGGAGCACGGCGACGAGCAGGTGCTCATCTGGCGCCGTTCCTTCGATGTCTGCCCGCCGGCGCTCGAGCCGGGCGACAGTCGCGACCCCCACACCCAGGAGCAAT
>CABQNA010000157.1 GCA_902465425.1 uncultured Collinsella sp. | reverse complement strand
CGGCCGAGGGCGCGCAGACCATCTTTTTGTTCGCCGTGGCCATCGTCGCCTACGCGCTGCCGAGCTACCTGGGCGGCAACGGCTTTTTGGCTGTATACCTGGCCGGCATTGTGCTGGGTGCCAGCGACATCACCGGCAAAGTCGAGATGGCGCACTTCTTTGACACCCTCACCGAGATGGCAGAGATGACGATCTTCTTCTTGCTCGGCCTGCTCGTGACGCCCGCGCGCCTGCCACAGATGCTGCTGCCGGGCCTGGCGCTCATGGCGTTCATGCTCTTCGTGAGCCGCCCCATCGCCGTGGGCATGCTCCTGGCGCCGTTTAGGACGAACCCTCGCCAGGTCGCGCTCGTAAGCTGGGCGGGTCTGCGCGGAGCAGCTTCGGTCGTCTTTAGTCTCTTTGCCGTGGTAGCCGGCGTTCCCGGCGGACACGACCTATTTGACCTGGTGTTTGTGATTGCCGTGTCGAGCATTGTGGTGCAGGGCTCGCTGCTGCCAGCAGTGGCGAAGAAGCTCGACATGATAGATGCAGCCGGCGACGTACGCCGCACCTTTAACGATTACCGCGACGAGGACGGCATGTCGTTTGTCAAACTCAAGGTGGGCGCTGGACATCCGTTTGTGGGGCGCTCACTCGCGGATATTGGCAGCGCTACGAACATGCTCGTCGTCCTGGTACTGCGCGACGGCGCGCATCCGGTGCTGCCCAACGGGGATACCGTGATCGAGGAAGGCGACCTTCTGGTGATGGCCGCACCAACGTTTGAAGAGCGTGCCGAGGTTACGCTACGCGAGGTCACCGTAACGCCCCATGGACGTCTGGCCGGTCAGCGCCTGCGCGACGTGCCGCAGGGCAAGCACCCGTTTATCGTGGTAATGCTCAAGCGCGACGGCCAAACGATCATCCCCGACGGCAACACCCTCATATACGCCGGCGACGAAGCCGTCATTGCCACGCTGGCGTCGTAGCCATCCCCACCCATAACTTGCGGTGAAATAGGAACTGAATAGGCCTCTGAACAGCCATTTCAGTCCCTATTTCACCGCAAGTTATTGAGGGGATGGGTTGAAAAACATTTGAATTGACACCGAAATGAAAAAAGCCGGGGAAAACGTCCCCGGCACTTGGAAGCCCTCTCTTTTGAGATGACCGACTTCTTTATATCACGAACGCTAGTTAGATGCCATTCATTGAGGGCTTTATCAGGCGCGCCATCCCATCCACATGGCGCCATTTGAAAGCCGTCCGATCTCATGCTATAAAGAAATCGATACCCTCGAATAAAGGGACCTCCAAGAGCCGGGGGATGTCCCCCGGCATTTTTTTATGCGAGTCAAGACTAAATACTTCTCGGGAAAACGCCGGCCCATTGCGTCAGCAATTTACGAGCCGCTCTACCCACCTCTGGACGGCTAAGGACTTTTCGCAGGTAGTTTGACGAACATATGTTTGCTTATTATAATATTACTTGAAAGCACCCCTAATCTCATGGTATAAAGAATACGGTTCCCTCCAAAAGAGGGGCCTCCAAGAGCCGGGGTCTTACCCCCGGCATTTTTTTTGCAAAAATGGAGGCCCATCATGAGCGAACTCTCCGTCTTTGTTGACGAATCTGGCGACCTCGGAGGCGTCTCCAACTACTACCTCGTCACCCTCGTTTTTCACGATCAAAACGATGCAATCGTTGAACGCATTGACCGCTACGAGCGCGCCCTGTCGCAGTCCTCGCTTCCCAATACGCCTTTTCATGCAGGACCCCTACTGAATGGAAACGGCGACTACAAAGATCTTCCCAAGGAGCAGCGAAGGCACATGTTGAGCGCATTTCGCGCGTTCATTCAGCATCTCCCCATACGCTATCTCTGTCTGCAATACCGAATGAGCGAATTCGCCGGCAATCAAAACGGTCTCGCGGAGAGAATGAGGCGAGAACTCACAGTTGAACTTTTCGACCATCTGGAATTCTTCCAGCGATACGACACCGTTAAGATTTACTACGACAACGGCCAACCGATTGTAACGGAGGTCATTCATTCTGCGCTTGAGTACGTTCTAGCAAGGGATGTCATCGTATACCGAGAAGCCACACCACGAGCCTACCGGCTATTCCAAGTTGCTGACTACATCTGTACGATCGAGCTAACGGCTATCAAGTTTGACAGCAAGGAAGATACAAAGACTGATCGACTATTTTTTGGAACCCGAAGGACGTTCAAAAAGGGATTTCTCTTATATCTCAGGAAGAAAAGGATGAACTGACCCGGGGTTACCAGTCGTCAGACGCTCCGCAATCGTCGTCGAGGGCAAAGTCGCGGAGGTCGAGGCCTTCGCGTTCGGCTCGGGCTAGGAGCTCTTGGGGCGACTCGTCCTCGATATCCATCACGTCGAGCATGGCAGCCGGAAAGCCCACGCCCGCCGCGCTCCCAGCGCGGTCGAGCAGACTCTCGCGCAGCTGGTCTACATCAACGTCGACCTTCATGATGAAACCTCCTACCAGACCAGGACCCTACTCACCAGCGCCAAGCACATCCACAGCAGCAACAAAAGCCGCCACCTGCTTGTCGTCCATCTGCATGGCCAAGCGCCCCACGGGCTCATCGTAGGCGAACTGCACCTTATCGATAAAGCAATCTCAAGCACGCTCATCAACACGCACGGCGGCCTCGCAATACTGGCTGAGCTTTTTGAGTCCATACCAAAACGCATTTACATGGCGCGTAGGATCCTCATCCAGCACACCATCGTAGCGACGCCCGTTAAACTCGCGCATGCGCGCCACGGCAACCTTGAGCGAGTCGCCGCCCTCGGCCGAAGCCTCATCCACAAGCTCAGGAATCGCGACCTCACGCCGAACATCGTGCCTGGTAGCGCCATCGTACTCGCTCACCAGCACGTCTTCGTCAAGCCGTGAATCGTAGTCTAAATAGCTCGAGCCCCGGCAAATCCCATGCGGTGAGCCAGAGCCAAACGCACAGAACAACCCGCCGTCGGCAACAACGCGACGGTAGGTCTCAAACGACTTCTTAACCTGAGTGAGCAACTCGGAAAGCTCCCCGGCATCACACGCCGTCTCGCACGCAACGCACGCAGACTCGGGCAACGATACCGGATCAACCGTGCTCCCCGCAATGCGGGCGGCGCGCTCGGCCCGATACGCCTGCGCCGCCAAGTGCGCTCGCTGCGCAGCGCCGCGCACGTTGGTAAGTTCACGCTCCAACGCCACGTCACCAGCAACATCGCCAGCAACATCGCTCGCAGACCCGCCGGCGCCCTGCGACCCCGTTACACTCAGCTCGGACTCAAACGTCGCTGTGATCATACCCGCAAGGTCCGTCGCGTCGGCGGCACAGCGCATCTGCTCCAGCTGGGTACACAGCAGATCGGCATCCAGAGGCACGGCCTCGGCAACGCGCACGTCACTCAAACGCGCCGCGCCCTGCAACACTAAAGCCCCCGCGGCATCGTACGCCGCACGAACCCTGTCCGCCGTATTGGCGCGCAGCTTTACCTCGATAAACACAAGCGTCTGCTCCAAACGGGCCAGCAGCTCGGCCTTATCCTCCATACGCAAAAAGGCAGCATAGCGCCGCTCCATCTGCAGCGGACCAACAATGCCCGCCTGCTTGCGAGCGCGTGCAAGCGCAGCGCCCTCAACACGACGGACATACCCGTCAACAGCCCGTACGGCAGACTCGCGCGCAGCGCGCTCGGCAGTCTCGACGTCCCTAAGCACGCCCAGCAGCTCGCGGGAGCGCGCCTTGCGCACCAGCTCCCCGCGATCGTACTGCTCAAGCGCCGTCTGACGCTTGGCTACCGATTCAAAGCCAAACAGCTCGTCGAGCAACTCGCCAACAGAACGCTCGTCCGCCATGGCAAGGCCTCCCTACTCGAACACGCCAACATGCTCGCGGGGCGCCCGAACACCGGACG
>CABQNA010000156.1 GCA_902465425.1 uncultured Collinsella sp. | reverse complement strand
ACATCAAGGCCAACGACCCCAAGTACGTCCTGATTCTTTCGGGCGATCACCTGTATCGCATGGACTACCGCAAGATGCTCAAGACGCACATTGAGAACAATGCCGACCTCACGGTGAGCGTTATGCCCGTGCCGTGGGAGGAGGCCAGCCGCTTTGGCATCCTGACCACCGACCCCGAGGACGGCCGCATCACCAAGTTCACCGAGAAGCCCGATAAGCCCGATTCGAACCTCGCGTCCATGGGCATCTACATCTTCTCGGCCGACGTGCTGATCGAGGCGCTCGAGGAGGACGCTCTGGACCAGCGCTCGAGCCACGACTTTGGCAAGGACATCATCCCCAAGCTGCTCGGCGAGGGCAAGCGCCTGTACAGCTACGAGTTCAACGGCTTTTGGAAGGATGTCGGCACCATCGCCAGCTTCCACGAGACCTCGATGGACCTGCTGGGCAACAACCCCGAGTTCGATCTGTTCGACAAGCACTTCCCCATCATGTCCAACATCACCACGCGCCCGCCGCACTACATTGGTCCGGACGGCCGCCTGGACGACTGCCTGGTCTCCAACGGCTGCAAGATCTACGGTACCACTCGCCACTCGATCCTTTCGACCGATGTCATCATCGAAGAGCGCGCCGTGGTCGAGGACTCCGTGCTGCTGCCGGGTGCGCACGTTAAGAGCGGCGCGCACATCTGCCGCGCTATTTTGGGCGAGAACTCCACGGTCGAAGAGGGCGTGAAGCTCGGCTCTGTCGATACCACCAAGGATACGGCCGTCGTTGGAAATGACGTCGTTATCGGGAAGGGGGAATGATCCGATGATCAATCGCAAGGCCATCGGTTATATCACCGCTAACTACTCTTCGACCTACGGCAGCGTGCTGCTCAAGGATCGCCCCATTGCGTCCGTCCCGTTTTTGGGCCGCTACCGCCTGATCGACTTCCCGCTGTCCAACATGATGAATGCCGGCATCAAGACCGTCGGCGTTGTCATGCCGGGCAACTACCGCTCGCTGATCGACCACGTGGGCTCGGGCAAGGACTGGGGCTTGGACCGCAAGAAGGGCGGCCTGTTCATGGTGCCCGGCAACGCGTATGGCACCACCAAGGGCGGCATGCGCTTCTTGCTGCGCGACATTATCTCCAACAAGACGCTGTTCCAGCGCTCGGACAAGCCCTATGTCGTGATGATGGGCACCAACATCATCTTTAATATGGACCTCAACACCATCATCGACGCGCACGAGAACTCCGGCGCCCAGATGACCGTGGTGTACTGCAAGGCCACGCGCAACGTCGATGACGAGACCAAGCTGCAGATCAACGAGAACGGCCGTCTGACGGGCGTGAGCGCCGGCGTCGTGTACGGCGACAACGCCTCTATGGACTGCTGCATCGTCAACCGCGAGACGTTGCTCGAGATCATCGACCACTACCAGGCCGCCGATTATCTGGATCTGCTTGAGGCGCTCCAGGGCGACTTTGGCAACATCGACGTGTGCAGCTACGAGTACAAGGGCGAGGTCGTGGGCGTGTTTAGCGAGAAGTCGCTGTATCGCCGTAGCATGGACCTGCTCGACCAGACCGTGGCCGACCAGCTCTTTGACCCCGAGCGTCCGATCCTGACCAAGGCTCACGACGTGCCGCCTTCACGCTACGCGACTGGCAGCCACGCCTGCAACTCGATCATCTCGGCCGGCTGCATCATCAAGGGCACCGTGCGCAACTCGATCCTGTCGCGCGGCGTCGTGGTTGAGGAAGGCGCCTCAGTGACCAACTCGATCATCAACCAGAGCTGCATCATCAAGAGCGGCGCCCGCGTTGAGAACGCCATCCTGGACAAGAACAACGTGGTTCCCACCAACACCGAGCTTCGCGGCACGCCCGAGAACATCCTGGTGCTGGGCAAGGCTCCGTTAACTTCCGATACCACCATCGTACGTTAACGTTGGCACCGCAATATCGCTCGTAACATGTAGAATAGCCGCCCGGTTTGCGCCAGGCGGCTATTCTCGAATAACAACATGGGAGACAATATGGCTGATTCCAGCAAAAAGATGCAGATCGTGTTTGCCTCGGCCGAGTGCGCGCCGTTTGTGAAGACCGGTGGCCTGGGCGACGTAGCGGGCTCGCTGCCTGCGGCGCTTGTGCGCGCCGGCGCCGAAGTCATCGTGATGGTGCCCAAGTACGCTACCATCAAGGACGAGTACAAGGCGCAGATGGAGCATTTCTCCGACTTTTACGTGAGCCTGGGCTGGCGCAATGAGTACTGCGGACTCGAGAAGCTCGAGCACGACGGCGTCACCTATATGTTCATCGACAACGAGCGCTACTTTGCGCGCGACTATCCGTACGGCTTCTTTGACGACGGCGAGCGTTTTGCGTTCTTCTCCAAGGCCATCACCGAGAGCCTGCAGCACCTGCCCGAGGGCTTTGAGTGCGACATCCTGCACTGCAACGACTGGCAGACAGCGCTGGCGCCCGTGTTCTTGCGCGAGTTCTATCAGGGCCTGCCGCTGTATGACCGCGTCAAGACCGTGTTCTTGATCCACAACGTGGCGTTCCAGGGCCAGTTTAGCGACACCGTGATGGAGGACATCCTGGGTGTGGCGCATATTCCGGCGGCCGCCTCGCAGCTGCGTTGCGACGCCTGCAGCATCAACTACATGCTGGGCGCCCTGCGCTATGCCGACGCCATCACCACGGTGAGCCCCACCTATGCCAACGAGATCCAGACGCCCGAGTTTGGCGAGGGCCTGGACGGCGTGCTGCGCGAGCGCTCCTATGCGCTGCAGGGCATTTTGAATGGCATCGACGTTGCGGGCTTTGACCCGGCGACCGACAAGCGCATTGCCGCCAACTACACCGTGGAGGACCGCTCCGGCAAGGCCGTGTGCAAGACCAAGCTGCAGGAAGAGCTGGGGCTCGAGGTTCGCGACGACCGTCCGCTTATGGTCATGGTCACGCGCCTGACGCGCCAGAAGGGCATGGACCTAGTCATGTACGCGCTCGACCGCATCCTGGCCGGCGGCGTGCAGGTGGCGGTACTGGGCACCGGCGACCGCGACTACGAGGATGGCCTACGCTACTTCCAGGACAAGTACCCCGGCACCATGGCCGCACGCATTGAGTTTGACCCGGCGTTGTCGCAGCGCATGTATGCCGCCGCCGACATGTTCCTAATGCCTTCGAAGTTTGAGCCCTGCGGCCTGTCGCAGATCATCGCCATGCGCTACGGTACCCTGCCCATTGTGCGCGAGACCGGCGGCCTGAAGGACACCGTGCAGCCGTACAACGAGTTTACCGGCGAGGGCACGGGCTTCTCGTTTAGCAACTTTAACGGCGACGAGATGGGCGATGCGGTATTCCGCGCGGCGCGTCTGTTCTGGGATAACCGCGACGCCTGGAACCAGCTGGTCACGCAGGCCATGAGCCAGGACTTTAGCTGGACGCGCTCGGCCGATAAGTATCTGGACCTGTACTTCTTTATGCATCCGGAGATTGAGAGGCCGGCGGCTGTTGTCGACGAGCCTGAGGCTGTTGCTGAGCCGGTGGCCGCTGAGGAGCCCAAGGCCGAGGAGAAGCCGGTTGAGGCTGAGCCCACAAAGGCCGAGCCTGAGGTGAAGGCTGAGGTTGCTCCTGAGGCAGAGGCCGAGGTCAAGCCCACTGTAAAACCCGCAGCTAAGAAGACCCCGACCCGCAAGACGACGGCCAAGAAGGCTACGACGACCAAGTCTACTGCCACCAAGACCGCCGCAGCAAAGACGACTGCTGCCAAGGCAACGACCACGCGCAAGCGCACGACCACCGCTGCCAAGAAGGCCGCCGAAGCCGAGGCTGCTCCCGAGGTAAAGGTAGAGGTCGCTGAGGCCAAACCGGCCGCCAAGGCTCCGGCAAAGACCGCTGCCAAGAAGTCGACGGCGTCCAAGACCACGACCGCC
>CABQNA010000155.1 GCA_902465425.1 uncultured Collinsella sp. | reverse complement strand
CGGCCTGCCGCGTACGCGGGATCCAAGTGCATGGCGACACGCAGCAGGCGCTTCCCGGTCAGCGTGTGGCGCTCAACTTGGTGGGCGGTGGCGTCGCTGCGCTCGATCGCGGTGAGATGCTCGGCGTGGAGGGTCGCTTTGGCCAGACGCTGCGCTTTATGATGGCGTTTACGTATTTAGGTCGCGAGGGCACCAAGCCGCGCGTGCTCGAGTCGGGCGCGCGTGTGCATGTGATGGCCGGCACGGCCGAGGTCGTCGGCCGCATCATGCTTTTGGAGGGCGAGGCCCCCATGGCGGTGGGCGAGACCCGTACCGTGCAGGTGCGCCTGGAGGACCCGCTGCCGCTGTGTGCCGGAGACCATGCCGTGGTGCTGTCGTATTCGCCCGTTATGCTCATCGGCGGCGGGCGTGTGCTGCTTTCGCGCTGCCGTCGCTCGCGCGAGCTTGCCGAAGGAGAGCGTGCGCTGTATGTGGCGATCGAGTCCGGCGATATCGCGGGCGGTGTGGGCGCTTGGCTGGCGCTACAGACGCTGCCGGTTACGACGGTTGATGTTGCCGAGGCTTTGGATCTTGGTGTCGGCGAGGCCGATGCCGCACTGCGCGGATTGGTGGCGCAGGGCTCCGTTCGCAAGCTTGCCGCGGGCGATGCGGGCCTCTTGGCGGACGCCGTGGTGCTCGACGCCGCGATGGATTCACTGGCGGCGACCCTGTCAGCCATGCACGCGGCGGCCCCCAAGGAAACGGGCTTTACGCCCGGCGCCGTTGCCCATGCAGCGTGGCCTGCCGCTGATGAAGGCGTTGCCGCGGCTCTGATTGCCGAGGGCTGCTCGCGTGGCGTGTGCGCCGCCGAGGGCGCCGAGGTATTCGATCCGCATTCGGCCGCCGCGGCGGCACGCGTGGTGCGAGAGGCTTGCGAGCGCATTGTCGCGCTGCTTGACGAGGCTGGCCTGGATGCACCGGCGCTTCCCGAGGTGGGCGAACAGCTGCAGCTCGGTCGCGACACCATGACGCGTGCCCTGCGCGAGCTTTCGCTCAACCGCTCGATCGTTAAGGTCGAGCGCGACGTTGCCCTGTCCGCTGCCGCCGAGGCCCATGCGCGCGAGCTTGTTGCCGCTGCCATTGAGACAGCCGGTGGCGCTGCGACCACGAGCGTGCTGCGCGAGGCCCTGGGCGTGTCGCGCAAACGTGCCATCAGCATCTTGGAGCACCTGGATGCCGTGCGCTTTACGGTGCTCGACAAGGACGCCGGCGGCCTGAGGTCCCTGCGCTAGGCCGGTCACTCGCTCCCGCCTCCTCAGTTGCGGTGAAATAGTTCCTGTTTTTGGGGTCTTGCAGCCTAAACAAGAACTATTCCACCGCAACTTCTTGCTCGTCTTTTTGGAATGGGGCCCGCTCGATTTGGTAAAATACCTCCGCACTTGGGAACGGATGGGCTCCGGTGGGCTCCGCGGTCCTCAAAACCGTTGCGAGGCGTGCAAAACGTCTTGGATGTGTTCGATTCACATACGTTCCCGCCATACGCTACCAGCGCTTTTGTGCTCGCGGTCTTACTGCGTGCCGCAAAGGCGCTGTTTTGTTTTTGCGTGGGTTTGCCGTGCCGCCCGCTTTATCGGCGACGGTATCTGGCTTCGTGTGTCGGGTTTCGAGCATGCCGATGGAGGTGTTTTGCCGTATGACTACCGTAAGACGGGTCGATCTTTCTTGCGTCGTCCAAGCGGGCGGGCTGTCCTCACGCATGGGCCGCGATAAGGCGCGCATGACGTTTTGCGGCGAACCGCTCATCGAGCGCGTGCTGGGTCGGCTGGCGACAGTTGCCGGCGAGTTGGTAGTGACGACTTCGCGCCCCAGCGAGCTTGCCTATCTTGAGGAGCGCACGTTTGGCGGTCTGGTGCCGCGAATAGTGTCGGACCTTGAGGGGCCGGCGGGTGCCATGCGCGGCATCGCGAGCTCGTTGGCCGCGGCGCGATTGCCGTTCGTGGCGATCGTCGCCTGCGATATGCCGTTTGTCTCGCCGGAACTCATCGGCGCGCTCGCCGATCGTGTTGAGGCCGAGGCGCTCGACGTGTGCGTGCCATGCGAGGAGCGGGGGATTGAGCCGCTTTGCGCCGTCTGGCGCCGTGACGCGTGTGCGCCGGCCGCCCATGAGCTGCTCGCCTGCGACCGCCAGCGCATTCGCTGCCTGATCAATCGCGTTCAGGCTGGTTATATGGATGAACCGCAGATCGTTAAGGCCGCGGGCTCGACGCTCTGCTTCGAAAACGTCAATACGCCCGAGGAGTTTGCGGCGGCCGAGTTACTCGCCTAGACGATTGGAGTTGCCATGTCACACGATATTTGTCCCGACACGGGAGAGCCTTGCACTTGCGATGGTTCCGAGCCCTGTACCTGCGGCTGCGGTGGCTGTGGACATACTGCGGAAGAGGAAGCGGCCGCCGCGGCGTATCGCGAGGCACATCGCGAAGGCCCGTCCGGTGATGCCCTCGACCATGAACGCAAGATCATCGTTTCGTTCGACAGCACCTTCGATGTGATGGAGTGCGAGCAGCTTTGCCTGGATGCCGGCGTGCCCGGGCGCATTATGCCTTTGCCCGGCTCCATTACCGCAGGTTGCGGCCTGTGCTGGGCCATGCCGTTCTCGGGCGATGCGCTCGCCGCCTTCCGCGCCGCCACCGAGGGCCGCATAACCCCTGCCGACTACCATCAGCTCGTCCTCTAACCACCAACACCACCACAAAGGTGCCCAATGTGGTGGTTTGGAACATGTGGACGAAACAGCTTCGAAACACGCGATTTGCGCGTTGGGTGCTCAAAAACGCCTCTACCTGCATCGTAATCAAAACGAAACATCTGCTCGTCGGCTTATGCGTAACTTTGCTGCAACAGTGCGATATTATCCATACTCGATAAAGCTCGCGGCGCATGGGGCGCCTCGAACGACACTTTTCTTTTCCATCAATTGGAGGAAGCATGAGCTACACGCAGAAAGTTCTCGACGAGCTCAAGGCCCGCTATCCCGAGCAGCCTGAGTTCATCCAGGCCGCGACCGAGATTCTCGGCACCATCCAGCCGGCGCTCGACGCCCATCCCGAGTACGAGGAGGCCGCCCTGCTTGAGCGCCTCGTCGAGCCCGAGCGCATCGTCATGTTCCGTGTTCCCTGGGTCGACGACCAGGGCAAGGTTCAGGTCAACCGCGGTTACCGCGTCGAGTTCAACTCTGCCATTGGACCCTACAAGGGCGGCCTGCGCTTTAACCCGACGGTCACCCTGGGTATGCTCAAGTTCCTGGGTCTGGAGCAGATCCTCAAGAACAGCCTGACCACCCTTCCCATGGGCGGCGGCAAGGGCGGCTCCGACTTTGACCCCAAGGGCAAGTCCAACAACGAGATCATGCACTTCTGCCAGTCCTTCATGACCGAGCTCTATCGCCACATCGGCCCCAACACCGACGTTCCCGCCGGCGACCTGGGCGTTGGCGGCCGCGAGGTTGCCTACCTGTTCGGTCAGTACAAGCGCCTGACCAACGAGTGGACCGGCGTCCTCACCGGCAAGGGCCTCTCCTTTGGCGGCTCGCTCGCCCGTACCGAGGCCACCGGCTACGGTCTGGCCTACTTTGTGGACGAGTACCTCAAGAGCCGCGGCGACTCCTTCGAGGGCAAGAACGTCGTCGTGCATGGCTCCGGCAACGTCGCCATCTACGCCGTCCAGAAGGTCTCCCAGCTCGGCGGCAAGGTGCTGGCCTGCTCCGATACCCACGGCTGGGTCGAGGATCCCGACGGCATCGACTACACCGTGCTCGAGCACATCTACAATAAGAAGCGCTCTGGCCACGACAAGGGCGTTACGCTCGCTATGTACGTTGACGAGAAGCCCAACGCCGTGTGGCACGAGGGCGACGGCCGCGGCGTGTGGCAGCTTCCCTGCGATATCGCGCTGCCCTGCGCTCGCGAGAACACGCTGCTGCTCGAGGACG
>CABQNA010000154.1 GCA_902465425.1 uncultured Collinsella sp. | reverse complement strand
GACGCGCGGAAATCCGCGCAGGTGCGAGACGGTACAAAGATGACGGTACTCCTCGAACAGCGCGGCGGTGCTGGCCAGGTGCGCTGCCGATTGCTCGGCGGAGCGGTCGGGGGCTTGGCCGGAAAGGATGGCGTTGTCCTTGAGTAGCTTGACGGCAAAGACCTCGCCGCTCGTGTTGGTCGCGCGCAGCACGTGTCCGATGTTGCCGTTGTTGCGGTGGGCCGTCTGGAGAATAAGCGTCATAAACCGACGCTTGGCGTCGTCCTCGGCGCTGGGGTCGACCGCCACGGCGGTGTCGAACGTGTCAAGACGGATGAGTTTGTCGCCATAGGCGCTATCGGTAGTATCCATGGCGTTCCTTTGTCTGGCATGGGTTGCCGCACGTTTACGCGAGCAGTGCGGATATCGGTAAAGTACCATGATAGCCGCACTGCTCACGTATACCGCTGAGTATTGTCGTTTACGATGCAGAAGGTAGAAGACGAAAGACGGACGGCGACCGTCTTTCGATCGCCGTCCGTGCTAGTCCACAATGACGAGAAATGTTGTGTAGAGACCCAGATGGAGCCTGTCGCTGTTTTCGATTTTCACCGGGGGATAGATCTTGCCGGGCTCGCGTTGGTCGCGCGGCGGCTCGATTACGATATCGCCGTCGCCCGCGCCCGATTCGAGCACCGTGCCGTTGGTCGATCCAAGGCCCTGGGCGTACCAGTGCTCACCCTCAAGCCAAATGCGAAGATGTTCGCGCGATGCGTCGGCGCCCACATCGGTGATGCTGGGCGAGGTTTTGGGCAAGGATCCAATGACCGTGCCACGCGGATCGCGTGTGAGGGGATGGATTTGCATGTCGACGCAGTTGTCGGCATGTGTCCTGAGCAGACCGAGGTTGGGAGCGACGGCGTGCGGCTGATCCAGACTGCCCATAAAGCCACGTCCGACGGTAGTTTCGGTGGTGCCAAAGTGCCCACCCGTCTTGCTGTCGCAAAAGCGCTCGACGGTGGCCACGCCCTGAACGGGATCGGCGAGCGCCCCCGTTGCCACAAAGAGCATAAGGTAAAGCGTGCTTTTCTCACGCACGGCATTGCCGTCAAAGTTGTCGATGCGATTGAGGGCATTTGCATATAGGCGGCTGTCCAGCTTGTAGCTGGCGAGAGCCGACATCATTTCGTTGGCGGCCGGACCGCGATAGTGCTCGGCGATTGCCCGATAGGCGGACTCGCCGCCGCCGAGCTTGCTGCAGATTGCCGCGGAAAGGTTGAGCGTGGTGACGGTAAAGTCGCTGTAGATGGCGGGCGCGCACTGGTCAGGCTTGCGATGGACGATGTAACGGGTGAGATACGAGCGGTTGGAAGAGCATTTCTCGAGCAGGGTACTGCCGAGATAAGAGTTTCCATTGATAAGCATTCGGGCGATCTCGAGATGTTTAAGACCGCCGAACGAGCGAATATCGTTATAGAGGACCGAGCAAGGCGTCTCTGCTGCCACGGATACCTCCTTTGATTGCTTCCTAGCCAATATGGCGATAGGAATTAATGACTCCCGGTGGGCGACGTATTAAATGGCTGCGCAATATATAGCGTAACCAAAGCAACATTATAGGCCACATGTTCGAAATTGCAGGAAGAGCGAGAGATTTGGTTTGGACTGAACGGAAATCCCCCTCTGTCTTGATCTATAACAATTAGGACCCGGTTTTGTCCCGCAGCTGTTACAGATTGAGACGTTTGTGAACCGTGTCGACCGTTTGTCTCGATCTGTAACACGTAGAGGAAGATTTGCCCTGTAGATGTTACAGATTGAGACAATCAGCCGGGCCCACCTCGTTCGCCTCGTCATCTGTGGTTTACGTGGGGGCATGCGAAGCACGGGTATACTAACCCGCGGCGAATCTGCTCCATCGCTTAGAGCCGCTGCGTCTGGACGGCGCGTGATAGGGCTGCCAAAGCGATCGCCAGCGTGCTGAGCAACGTCCTCTCTGTGCGCACCTGTTTTTGTATGTATTAGCGCACTACCAAGCACGCCCGCGCGGCCGCATGCCGTGCCCATTGCGCGTGCAGATAAGGAACAACAACATATGCGTAATTCTGTATCCGACGTCACCGACGCCGAGATCCTGGACGAGGCCCGCGAGGCCATGACCCAGGCTGCCTTCGATGCCGCCGATGAGGCCAATGCTGCCCAGGCCGTCGAGTCCGCTACCGAGAGCCTGCCCGCCTTTAACGAGCTGGGGCTTTCGGACGAGATACTTCGTGCTATTGAGAACCTGGGCTACACGGCGCCCACGCCCGTTCAGGCCGGCTCCATCCCCGTGGTGCTCGAGGGTCGCGATCTGCTTGCCGCCGCTCAGACCGGCACCGGCAAGACGGCCGCCTTCTTGCTGCCGACCATGAACAATCTGGAGCACATCGCTCCGCCCAAGCCCGTGCGCGAGCGCGGCGGCCGCAACCGTCGCCGCGGTGCTAAAAAGCCCGAGGGCAACGGCCGTGGCCCCGTGATGCTCGTCATCACCCCCACGCGCGAGCTTGCCCAGCAGATCGACGAGGTCGCGAGCAAAATCGCCGACGTCACGGGCCACGTTGCCGTGACCGTCGTGGGCGGCGTGAGCTACAAGCCGCAGACCGCGGCACTCAAGTACGGCTGCGATATCCTGGTCGCCACGCCGGGTCGTCTGGTCGATCTTATCGAGCAGGGCGCCTGCCACCTGAACGAGGTCAAGGTGCTGGTACTCGACGAGGCCGACCGCATGCTCGACATGGGCTTTTTGCCCGCCGTCCGCCGCATTGTGCGCGAGACGCCGGCCGAGCGTCAGACGCTGCTGTTCTCGGCGACCCTCGACGAGGAGGCCGTGGGCGAGATCACCGACCTGGTGAGCGACCCGGCCTGCGTGGAGATCGCGCCCGCCACGTCGACTGCCGACACCGTCGACCAGTTTGTGTTCCCGGTGTCCATCGAGGCCAAGAACAACCTGTTGCCCGAGTTTCTCAAGAAGGAGGGTCCGGAGCGCACCATTGTCTTTATGCGCACCAAGCATCGCGCCGACAGCTGCTGCCGTCGTCTGGAGCGCAAGGGCATCAAGGCCGCCGCGATTCACGGCAACCGTAGCCAGGCCCAGCGCGAGCGCGCGCTTTCTGCCTTCCGCGACGGCACCGTCGACGTGCTGGTGGCAACCGATGTTCTCGCCCGCGGCATCGACATTAGCGACGTGCGCTACGTCGTGAACTTTGACGTGCCGGCCGAGCCGACCGACTATATCCACCGCATTGGCCGTACGGGCCGCGCCGGCGAGCTGGGCTGGGCCATTACGTTTGTGACCGAGCAGGACGTCGACGAGTTCTACGAGATCGAGAAGCTCATGGACAAGACTGCCGACATCTACGAGGCCGGCGACCTGCATGTGGGTCCCAACCCGCCTGCGGTTGATCCCGAGCGCGATCCTGCCGCCTTTAAGGTGAAGAAGAAGACCAAGCGCGGCAAGTCCAAGAGCAAGAAGAAGCTTGAACAGGCACGTCGCGACGGAAAGCGCAACGGCGACGATTACGGCGACGTGGCCGGTCGTTCCAACCGCGGTCGCGACGAGCGCCGCGGCGACGGCGAGCGTCCGAGCCGTCCCAAGCGCGGCGGGAAGACCCGCGTGCGCGAGGGCGTTCAGGCTCGCGTGGACGAGGCTGTTGAGAGCGTGGCTCGCGAGGTGGCTGCCGAGGAGCGTGCTGGTGCTGGTGCCGCTGAGCAGCCTGCGCGCGGTAACCGTGCCGAGCGCCGTGCCAAGCAGTTCCAGGGTGAGGCACATCGCCGTCGCCGCGAGGACGAGGACCGCGGCGGTCGTCGTCGTGTTGAGCGCGAGGACGAGGGCCGCGGTTCGCGCGGTGGCAAACGCGGTGCGGGCGACCGCCGGCGTTCCGGTCGTGATGACGAGCGCAGTGGCCGTGATGAGCGTCGCGGCGGCGAGGGTCGCGGTGAGCGAGGTGCCAGTGGCGGTGAGTCC
>CABQNA010000153.1 GCA_902465425.1 uncultured Collinsella sp. | reverse complement strand
GGCGGCGGCTGCCGTGCCACCAACTACATCGCACTCATCCGCAAGGCCCTGCGCGAGAGCGGTCACCCCGAGATCCCGGTGATCTCGCTTTCGGCCGTGGCGCTCGGCGAGGACAACCCCGGCTTTAAGATTACGCCGGCGCTGCTTAAGCAGGCAGTCTACGCGGTGCTCTTTGGCGACGTGATGATGCAGATGCTCTACCGCTGCCGCCCGTACGAGGCCACGCCCGGTGCCGCCAACGCGCTCTACGAGGAGTACATGGCGCGCGCCCGCAAGCTGGCGCCCAAGTTCAACAGGCATAACTACACCAAGCTGTGCCGCGAAGCCATCCGCGCGTTCGACACCATGCCGCTCGTGGGCGAGGGCACCAAGCCGCGCGTGGGTGTGGTCGGCGAGATCCTGGTCAAGTTCCACCCCACGGCAAACAACCACGTGGTCGACGTTATCGAGCGCGAGGGCTGCGAGGCCGTGGTGCCGGGCCTGCTCGACTTCTTCCTGTACTCCATGAGCAACGCCGAGCTGCAGAAGGATGAGCTGGGTAGCTCTGCTACCACGCGCGCTGGTATGCAGGCGCTCATCAAACTCGTGGACTGGATGCGTACGCCGGTGGAGGAGATGCTCGAAAAGTCCCGCCGCTTTGAGGCTCCCGAGCGCATCGGCACCATGGCCGACAAGGCCCGCACGGTACTTTCGGTGTGCAACAACATGGGCGAGGGCTGGCTGCTCACGGCCGAGATGCTCGACCTGATCGACCACGGTGCGCCCAACATCATCTGCACGCAGCCCTTCGCGTGCCTGCCCAACCACGTGGTGGGCAAGGCCGTGATCAAGGAGCTGCGCCGCCAGCATCCCGAGAGCAACATCGTCGCGGTGGACTACGACCCCGGCGCGTCCGAGGTCAACCAGCTCAACCGTATTAAGCTCATGATTAGCGTGGCCAAGGAGAACATGCGCGCCGGCAAGGGCTTTAAGCTCGAGAAGGTGGCGCCGCTCGCGATGGACGAGGTCACCGGCCAGATGCGTGCCCATGATGGCTGCGTGAGCTGTGGGCCGGCCAGCGAGGAAGCCGTTGCATTGGTCGCCAAGCGTCTGGGACGCGGCATTAAGAAGTAACTGGCCTGCTTTGGGCTAGATATGAGGCAAGCGGGTGGTAGACATATCGGCTACCACCCGTTTTTGCTGGACATGGAACCCTGAGTTAATGAACAGGTGTAGCCGTTCGCCGCAAATTACCGTCCGTTTATAGAACCCACCCCCAGCGCGCGTCCTCCTTACGGTTGAATAAATACACATCTATGGAATTACGTAAGAGAGGACTGTTCCTATGAGCTACAAGACCGTTTGCGTTGCCGGTGGCGGCGTGTTGGGAAGCCAGATTGCCTTTCAGGCTGCCTACTGCGGCTTTGATGTGACGATTTGGCTGCGCAGCGAGGGCAGCATCGGCCGCACCCAGCCCAAGATCGATCATGTGCGCGAGGAGTACATCGCGGCTATCGAGGGCATGGCGGACGGTACGGGCGAGTGGTGCGCCGGTATCGCCGATAGCGGCCAGCCCTTCGACAAAGAGGCGGCACTCGCCGCCGTTGAGCGCGCCTACTCCACACTCAAGCTGGAGCTCGATCTTGCCAAGGCAGTGGCCGACGCCGATTTGGTCATCGAGTCTATGGCTGAGGATGCCCAGGCAAAGATTGACTTCTACAAGAAGCTCGCCCCGGTCCTTCCGCAAAAGACCGTCGTCGTGACCAACTCCTCCACGTTACTGCCGAGTACCTTTGCCAAGTACACTGGCCGCCCCGAGAAGTACCTGTCGCTGCACTTTGCCAACTCTATCTGGAAGAACAACATGACCGAGGTCATGGCACAGGACCAGACCGACAAGCGCTACTTCGATGAACTCGTCGACTTTGCCAACGACATCCGTATGCTGGCGTTGCCCGTCAACAAGGAAAAGAACGGTTATCTGCTCAACTCCATGTTGGTACCGTGGCTGCTTTCGGGCCTTGATCTGTACGTCTCGGGCGTGAGCGATCCCAAGAGCATCGACCTCGCGTGGACGCGTGGCACCGGCGCTCCCAAGGGCCCGTTCCGCGTATTCGACACCGTGGGCATCCAGACGGCCTACAACATCGTCATGCAGTATCAGAAGGTGCCGGGCCTGGTGAGCCCGCTGCTCAAGAAGATGATGATGCCCTACAACTTTAAGGCCATGGCCTCCGTCCTCAAGAAAATGCTCGACGAAGGCAAGCTGGGCGAAAGCTCGGGCGAGGGCTTCTTCAAGTACTAAAAATGATTCCTCGGGGTCGGAGGAAAACGGATCATTTTCGGCCGCCGGCAGTGAGAAGATGGACCCAGAAATAGAAAGGAGTGGCAATGGGCCGGTTCGGGCTTTGAGGACAAGTTGCTGCAGGCCCAGGGCGATTTTTCGCTCAATGCGGGCCAGCACAGTGTGACCTATTTGCCGAGTTCTGACACGGGAACGACCGGTCGGTACCAAGTGCTGCTATACGACAACAACTTTGGTGCGGCCGAAAGCTATCCCAAGTTCGACTGGGGCCAGCTGGGCGCCGCGGTGGTGACCGACTACAGCCGCGGCTCGCATTCGTTTGGGCGCATCTTTACGGTGGACGAGGTGGCACGCACCTACGGGCTCGAAGACCAGATCGCGGTGCCGTTCTCGGGCTACGTTAGCAGTGTGCAGCGCGTCGGCAATTCGAACAGCATGCTCGTGGCATCGGGTCAGGCCAAGACCTTCACCGAGCACGATCGCTACGGTCTACCCATCGCCACCTACGAGATGGAAGTCGAAAAGTACATCTACCGCGTGTACAAGTACGAGCTGTAGCACTGTGCTTAGGTTTGACCAATGGAGTATGAAAACACGCCGTTCGCCGATGCCCCCTCCGCGAGTGGTAGCCATATGGTTTGATATCAGAAACATATAGTTGTCGCCAGCTTGCTGGCGACGTTCCCCCTGATATCGGAGGTTCCAGGTATGTTTCGCGCTCCGTTGAACAACTATTGATTGGGCCAACATGGGTCGCCGTGCTATTTCGATAGCCCTTGCAGTGGTCTGCCTGGCTGTGCTCCTGGGCGCTACAGGGCTGTTTGCTATAAGTCGAGAAACGTCCTATATGCAGGAATGCGCTTCCAAAGGGTCTGCTATTGACGGTTTCTACCGGGATGACAAAACGAGTCGGGAAACCCTGGCCTTTCTTGAAGAGGATAACCATCGGTGGCAACTGGTCGACAAAGACGGCAGCTGCGTTGACGGGCAGTTTAAGCGTACGGATGACCCTAACATCCTGATATTAAAGAAGGAAAACGGCGAAGATTTCGGTACGGTCCACGTGGCGTATATGTCGCGCCGACGCGAGCAGGGCCAAATCTATCTATTTAGAGATAGCAAAGTGACCCGGTTTTATCTGGTGAGCACCAAACCTGCGTTTACGGTGGAGTCTGGCGATGTCGATCTGGACAGTTGATTCACGGCAATAAAACAGCGAGCGGGGCGCGGGTGTGAACTGTACCCCGCTATTTGCTCGTGTCCGTATCGCGTCTGCGCCTCGTCGTAACTTGCGTCCGTGCGAGCATTCATCCTGCGCCGGCATCACTTCACATCGAATTCAACGCGATCGAGCTCGGGCACATTGAGGTCGATGAGTTTGCGGGCAACACGGCGGTCGTGCGCCCCAAGCGCCTCGCCTGTCGTCACATGGGCGACAATCTCGCGCTCGACGATGCCTTCTTCGTCCCCTTCGGTGGCCGAGGTCTCGACGGCGACGGTGTAATCCTTAAAGCCCGGCAGCACCGCGGCAAGCTCGCGCGTGGTTTCGGTGACACCGTAGCCGTCCTGCACGCCGGCCTGCGCCGAGCCAATGGAACCCGCCGTCATAACAATGCAGGGGATGGCAAAAATCACCGTGCCCACAATGATGCGGCGGCGCACCTTGCGCGACAGCTCGTCGACCTCGGCATTTTCCTCGGCGGTCACAATGCCGTCGCCGTTGAGGTCGCGCTTGAGCGGCACAC
>CABQNA010000152.1 GCA_902465425.1 uncultured Collinsella sp. | reverse complement strand
GTAGAAACCGCTGCCCTCAAATTTAATGCCGCTGGCCGAGAACGTCTTGGCCGCCGGGGCACCGCAGCTGGGGCACACGACCTCGGGTGTCTCGGACATGGGATGCTCAACCTCAAACACGTTGCCGCAGCTCGAGCACTTGTAATCGTAGCGCGCCATAATACTTCCTTTTCAGCACAAAGCGGGCAGATTACTCTGCCCGCAAAAATTCAAACGTCTGTAACTGTACCCTATATCGGGGGTTTTATCACGCTTCGCCCCAGAATCTATGGTTGTTGCGCAGGAGCTGTGCGGTTTTGTTCTCGGCGGCTGCAATGTCTGCCTCGTCAGCCTGCCAGGTCCAGTTGCCCGTGGCCACGCCCGGAACGTTCATGCGCGCGTCGTCGCCAAGCCCCAGGACATCCTGCAGCGGCATCATCACCAGGGGAGCGTCGCTTGCCAGCGCGTCGCTCATCAGCTTGGCCGCAAACTCAACACCGCTCGGCTCGTCGCCGCCGGCAAAGGAACGCGTACACCAGCCGGCGAGCGTCGAGGTGTCGTGCGTCGACGTGTACAGAATCTTGCCGGGCGTGGGATGCACGCCGCAACGGACGTCATAGTCGCTAAACTCCAGCACGTCCATGCCGGGGAAACCGCAGGTCGAAGCCATGGCGCGAACACCGGGCGTCAAATAGCCCAGGTCCTCGGCGATAAAGTTGAGCGGACCCAGCTCGTCATAGGCGGTCTGGAACAGGTCTTTGCCAGGTCCTGCCAGCCAACGCCCGTCGGCGCATGCCTTGCCCGCGGGAATGCTGAAATAGCTGTGGAAGCCCAGGAAGTGATCCAGGCGCACGCGGTCGTAGAGCGAGAACGCACGACGCAGGCGATCCATCCACCAGCTATAGCCGTTCTGCTTCATGTGGTCCCAGCGGAACGTCGGGTTGCCCCACACCTGGCCCTCGGGCGCAAAGTTGTCGGGCGGCGCACCCGAGATTTCGATTGCCTTACCGGTATCGGACAGCCAGAAGTTCTCGGGCTCGCTCCACGCATCTGCCGAATCGTCGGAGACATACATCGGGATATCGCCGATAACCTCGATGCCCCTTTTGTGCGCATAGTTCATGAGCTCGCACCAAGCGAGGTCAAAGCGGTACTGCATGTACGCCTGGAGCTCGGCCTCGTTGTGGAAGCGCTTGTCGTCGATTAGATGCTCGTTGTAGCGCGCGACATCTGCCGGCCAATCGTGGCGCGACTCGCCCTCAAAGTACTTCTTAACGGCCATGTAGACGCAGTACTTCTCGAGCCAATCGGCATTGCGATGTTTAAACGCGGTGTACAGCGGATCGGCATCCTCGCCTCCGCGGGCCTTCCAAGCCTCAAAGTCCGCCTCCAGCTCCTCGTGGCTCTCGGGCAGCAGGTCGATATTGCCTGCAAAGGCCGAAGGACCGGCGTAAGGGGAGCGGAAGAAGTCTGTGGGGTTGACGGGGAGAACCTGCCAGTAGCGCATGCCCATGGTGGCCAGATGGTCGATAAAGCGACGCGTGGGCGCGCCGATTGTACCGGGCTTGCCGTCGTCGGTCGGCACCGATGTGATATGGCACACAACACCCGCACCGTGATCGAGCGGCTCCTGCAGGCGCTGCTCGGCGTGGTGATAGATGATCGATGACCCCAGCGGATACAGATCGAGCGTGACCGTGCCGTTGTGAATCTCGCACTCGTGACCGCTGATCACATCGCTCGCACATTCGCCGAGCGCCGGAATGGTCACGCGATGCGAATTGCGCAGGCTGCGGTTGATTATGACGGTTGCGGACTCGCCGTCTTTACCGGTACGGTTGTAGGCCAGCACCTCGTCATTGAGCGCGAAGGCCTTGATTTCACCGTCGATCATAAACGGCAGCGCGCGGCGCACAGCAGATGCGTTCTTGACGATTGCAAACGTATCGAAGTCGTGCAGGTCTTCCTTGGTCGGCATCGTGCGGCGATTACCCGGATCGGTCAGGCCCTCAAGGCCGTACTCGTCGCCATAGTAAATCGAAGGCACACCGGGGAACGTCATCTGCATGAGCGTCGCGAGCCAAAAACGGCTTTTGGCCAGGCCCATTGCGTTCTCGTCCAGGCGCCACTTGCTGCGCTCGCACTCGGGCAGCTGCGACTCGTCGGGGCCGCCGCCGAGCACCGAGATAATGCGCGGACGGTCGTGGCTCGACAGCAGGTTGAGCGCGCAAGACAGGGCCTCACGCGGGTAGTTCTCGCGCAGGGTCTCGATATCCTCGGCAGCCTGATAGGCGTTCTTGTAGCCCATCAAAAAGCCGATGACCATGTCGCGGAAGGGGTAATCCATAGCAGAGTCAAGCTCGGAGCCCTGCAGGTAGCGGCGCAGATGACCGTAGCTAATCTTGTTGGAAGCGTCTTCCCAGACTTCGCCGAGCAACAGTGCGTCAGGCTTTTCGGCAAGTACGGCCTTTTTGATCTCGGTCAAAAAGTCGTCGGAAAGCTCGTCGGCCACGTCCAGACGCCAGCCATGGGCGCCAGCGCGCAGCCATTTGCGAGTCACACCGTCCTTGCCCAGGAGCCGCTCACGTACCAGCTCGGAGCTCTCATTGATGGCGGGCATATTGCCCACGCCCCACCAGCAGTCGTACGAACCGTCCTCATGGAAATAAAACGCATCGCGCCACGGCGAATCCTTGCTCTGCCACGCGCCCACGCCGGGGTAGTTGCCGTAGCGGTTGAAGTAGATCGAATCGTCGCCAGTGTGGTTGAACACACCGTCGAGAATGATAGAAATGCCCAGTTTCTCGGCCGCCTCGCACAGCTCAGTAAAGTCCTGCTCGGTGCCCAGAATCGGATCGATCTTGGTGTAATCGGCGGTGTCGTAGCGGTGGTTGCTCGCCGCTTCAAAGATGGGGTTGAGATAGATGGCCGTAAAGCCCAGTTCGGCGATGCGAGGCAGGTCTTCCTGGATACCCTTGAGCGATCCGCCGTAAAAGTCCCAGGTCTTGATGGAGCCGTCCTCGGAGCGCTCGTACACAGGCGGCTCGTTCCAGTCCTCGACCATGCGGCGCTGAATGCCCTTACGCGGTTTTTCGACCTCGGCCAGCGTGCGCTCGCGCCAGTGCTCGTCGCGGGCATAGCGATCGGGGAAGATCTGGTAGACCATACCGCGCTCGTACCAGGTGGGACGGTTCTCACGGTGTTTGTAGACGGTGACTTGGAATGACGGCACCTCGGCGTAGTCGTAGGTTACGCCCTCGCCGCCGGTGCGTCCCTGCGGTGCGCCCAAGCGGACCTCGGGCTGGCCCTCGATATTGCATATAAAGCTGTACCAGATAAGACAGGGCTCGGTGCACTCAAGCTCGGCGGTAAATATGCCGTCGCCCTTGTGCGTCATGGGATACCGAGACTCACCGATCTCATCGACCCAGGTGCGCAGCGTAAGCGTTGCCTGCGCGGGATCGGCATCCTCCAGAATCACGGAGAGCGAAAGGGTGGTTCCTGTGGTCACAGCGCCAAACGGAGTGCGAAACTGCGGTAGACGGCTGTTGTGTATCAATCTCATAGTACGGTCCAGTTCAATAGAATCATGGCATGCTGGCCATGGGCTTTACGCACAGGATGTAAGTATATCTGTTGTACACAGGCTGTATAAACAACATCCGTTTACCATCGGCGAACGGTTGTCCTAGAAAATCGTTTTACCAACTACCTACAGAGAAGGGGCGCCCGGTTGGAGCGCCCCTTACATAGGGTTTGATTAGGTTTTGAATCGTCTGTGGGCTAGCGGCGCTTGCGGGTGGCCGTGGCCTTGCGGACGGACGTCTTCTTGGACGGGGCCTTTTTCTCTGCCGGAGCGGCGGGGGAGACCGGGGTCTCCTTGGCAGGCTCGGGCTTAGCCTCTGCCTTCGGGGCGGCCTTTACCTCAGCCTTGGGCTCCACTTTGGCAGCATCGGACTTACCCTCTGCCTTGGTAGCTGCGACCTTGGTCGTGGTCTTTTTGGCCGTCGTCGTGGTGCGCTTGCGCGTGGTGGTCTTGGCGGTGGGCTTGGCCTCGACGGTTACCTCGGCCTTGGACTCGGCGGG
>CABQNA010000151.1 GCA_902465425.1 uncultured Collinsella sp. | reverse complement strand
CGGTTCCCGCCGCTCGCGTCGAGGGCCACACCATCACCACGCTCGAGGGCCTCAAAGCCGAGTCTGAGGCGCTCGCCCGTGCGATGGCTGCCGAAGGCGCCGAGCAGTGCGGTTTTTGCGCCCCTGGTCTTATCATGAACGTGCTGGCGCTTGCCCGCGCCGCCAAGGAGGACCCGAGCCTCGTCGCCACGCGCGAGGAGCTGTCGCGCCAGCTTGCCGGCAACCTCTGCCGTTGCAGCGGCTACGAGAGTCAGCTGCGCGCCATCGTCCGCTTTCTCAACGAGTCCGGCGTGAAGGTGGGCTTCGAGATGCCCGAGCTGCCCGTCAACGACACCAGCTGCGACGGTGTCTCTTACAAGCAGATCACTCACAAGCAGCCCAAGAAGGACTCGAAGGCCCTGCTCGAGGGCCGTCCCGTCTACACGGGCGACCTTGTGCCCGCCGGCGCCCTGATCGTCAAGCTCAAGCGCAGCCCGTATGCCCGTGCCAAGATCCGCTCCATCGATACATCGCGCGCCCTGAAGGTGCCCGGCGTGGTGGGCGTCTACACCTACGAGGACGTGCCCAAGCGCCGCTTTACCATCGCCGGCCAGAGCTATCCGCAGCCGAGTCCCTACGACCGCCTGATCCTCGAGAACCTCGTGCGCTACCAAAACGAGGAGGTGGCGATCGTCGCCGCCGAGACCGAGGAGGCCGCCGACAAGGCACTCAAGCTCATCAAGGTCGACTATGAGGTGCTCGAGCCCCTGCTCGACTTTACCCAGGCGCTCGATAACGACATCGTGGTCCACCCCGAGGGCGACGTGACCTTTATGTTCCCGCAGGGCGGCGATGTTGCTCGCAACCTAGTGTGTAGCGGTACCAGTGATTTTGGTGACCTTGATGAGGCGTTCGCCCAGAGCGACATCGTCTTTGAGCGCACCTACACGAGCCAGGCCACGCAGACCGCGCCCATGGAGACCTTCCGCGCCTTCGCGACGACCGACGCGTTCGGCCGCATCTCGGTGACCACCTCTACACAGGTGCCCTTCCACGTGCGCCGCATGGTCGCGCAGTCGCTCGACATTCCGCAATCGCAGGTGCAGGTCATTAAGCCGCGCATCGGCGGCGGCTTTGGCTCCAAGCAGACGGGCTGCTGCGAGATCTTCGTGGCGTTCGTCACCCAGCAGACCGGCCGTCCGAGCTATTGCTGCTACACCCGCGAGGAGACCATCACCGCGGGCAACTCGCGTCACCAGATGCAGATGACCGTTAAGCTGGGCGCCATGAACGACGGTACCATCACGGCCATCGACCTGCATACGCTGTCCAACGCCGGCGCGTACGGCGAGCATGCCACCACGACGATCGGCCTTTCGGGCCACAAGAGCCTGCCCATCTACAACCACGTGAAGGCGAGCCGCTTTAGCTGGGACGCCGTCTACACCAACACTAACCGCGGCGGCGCGTATCGCGGCTACGGTGCCACCCAGGGCCAGTTTGCCGTGGAGAGCGCCGTCAACGAGCTCGCCGACATGCTGCACATGGACCCGGCTGACCTTCGCCTTAAGAACATCGTGCACGAGGGCGAGATCATGCCGCAGTACTACAACGAGAAGCTCAACGCCTGCGCGCTCGACCGCTGCCTGCTGCGCGCGATGGACATGATCGGTTGGCGCGACAAGCCGCTGGCTGTGGACCTGGGCGACCGCGTGCGTGCCCTGGGCTGCGCGCTCACCATGCAGGGCTCGGGCATTTCCAACGTGGACATCGCCGGCATCGACATGCGCCTGGAAGAGGACGGCTTCATTACCATCGGCACCGGAGCCACCGATAACGGCATGGGCGTCGACACGATCCTGGCGCAGATTGCCGCCGAGGAGCTGGGTGTGGAGAGCTCGCTCATTGTGGTGCGCGGCGTGGACACCGATGTGTCGCCGTTTGATGCCGGCTCGTACGCGAGCTCGGGTACGTACGTGACGGGCCTTGCCGCCAAGAACGCCGCGACCGAGCTGCGTGAGAAGATTTGCGCCAAGGCAGCCCGGATGTGGGGTGTGGACGCCGCCGACGTGGTCTTCGATGGCCAGTACGTGCGTCTGTCCGACGAGCGCGCCGCGCGCGAGCAGAACCGCTACCTCACGCTGCGCGACTTTGCCAACCTGTGCGTCAAGAACATCGCGGGCGGCGACGGTCGAGGTCGACAAGGCCACCGGCAAGGTGACTGTGGTGGACTACGCGGCGGCCGTCGACTGCGGCACCGTGATCAACGAGGCGCTCGCACGCGTTCAGGCCGAGGGCGGCATTGCCCAGGGTATCGGCCACGCGCTCTACGAGATCGTCGAGCACGATGACCGCGGCCGCCTGCGTACCGGCAACTTTATGAGCTACAAGCTGCCCACACGTCTGGATATCGGCAGCATTCGCGTGGCCTTTGAGCCGAGCTACGAGCCGACGGGTCCGTTTGGCGCCAAGTCGATCGGCGAGGTCGTCATCAACACGCCGCTCGCCGCCGTGGCCTCGGCCGTGGCACACGCCACCGGACATCAGGTTCGCTCGCTGCCCATCACGCCCGAGAAAGCCCTGCTGGGGGAGTAGCGGGTCAGCGAACAAGTCGTAATTGGCGGGGCGGGGCAACTCGCCCCGCCTTTTGCACTCATGGTGAGGTCGTGAGCTAAAAACGTGTGCGTGCGCTTGCCGCTCGTATCTGCTATCATTCCTAATCTGTGCGCTCATGCGGGCGTGGCGGAATTGGTAGACGCGCCAGATTTAGGTTCTGGTGGGATTCCCGTGAAGGTTCGAGTCCTTTCGCCCGCACCAACGCACCCGCGTCGGCTTATGCCCTCGCGACGCTTGTTGCATAAAGGTACCAGCACCTCAGATAAGCTGGGCAGTATGAGGAGGAACGTGTTGAACATCACCGCTTCTGACGTCAAGGACGCCAAGCTCACCGCTACGGTCACCATCCCGGCCGCCGACGTCGACGCCGCGATCAAGAAGGCCTACAAGGACACCGCCAAGAAGTACCGCTTCCCGGGCTTCCGCGCCGGTAAGGCTCCCCGTCCGGTCATCGACTCCGCTCTTGGCGCCGAGGCTACCCTCGCTCAGGCCACCAACGACCTGATCGCCGCCAACGAGCCCGCCGTCCTCAACGAGCTGGACATCGTCCCCACCAAGAACGGTGACTACAAGGAGCTCGACCTCGCCAAGGATCACGAGGACTACACCTACACCGTCGAGTTCTCCCTGCGTCCTGCTGCCGAGCTCTCCTCCTTCGACGCCGTCGAGATCGAGATGCCTCCCGCGGAGGTCACCGAGTCCGAGATCAACAACCAGGTCGAGATGCTCCTCAACTACCGCGCCACCTTCGAGGACGTCGAGGGCCGCGCCGTCGAGGCCGAGGACTACGTCACCGTCGACCTCAAGGCCGTCGAGAACGCCGACAACTTCGCTGCCGAGGGCCGCATGCTCATCGCCGGCAGCGACAGCAACCCCAAGGAGTTCAACGAGGCCCTGATCGGCGCTAACGTCGACGACGTCAAGACCGTCACCTGGACCGACGAGGTCGAGGAGGGCGAGGAGGCCGAGACCCACACCGTCGAGGTCACCGTCAAGGGCATCAAGGTCCGCAACACCCCCGAGCTCACCGACGAGCTCGTCAAGTCCGACTTTGGCTTCGACAGCATCGACGCCATGCGCGACGCCATCAAGCTCGAGATCGAGCAGGACAAGGCTTCCCGTCTCCCGGCCGAAAAGGAGAACCGTTGCGTCTCCGCTCTCGCCGAGCGTCTGCAGCTCGACGAGATGGACGCCGACTACGAGCAGTCCGTCTTTGAGGAGCTTGGCCAGAACTTCCTGTCCAACCTCGCTGCCCGCGGCATGACGCTCGACACCTGGCTGCCCGCTTCCGGCCTGACCATGGAGCAGTTCATCGGCGACCTGCACAAGCAGGCCAACGACGTCGCTCGTGAGTCCCTGGCGCTCGACGCTCTCGCCCGTGAGCTCAAGATTGAGGTCACCGAGGACGACATCAACGCCGAGTTCGAGAAGGCCGGCGTCAAGGACGTCGAGGCTTCCAAGGCCGAGTTCA
>CABQNA010000150.1 GCA_902465425.1 uncultured Collinsella sp. | reverse complement strand
ACCTTAATGCCAAAGATGTCGAGCAGCTCATCGTCATTGGGCTTGATCAGCAGCGGCTCCATGGCAATGAGGTCTGCCAGCTGATGGCTCGAGATATCGAGGACGAACTCGGCCCCCTTGGCCTTGACGCGGCGCAGGACCTCGGCCAGGAAGCCCTCGGAAGTGTTGGGAGGCAGCGAGCCGCTGATGACCAGACAGGTCATGTCATCGAGCGAATCGATGAGCTCAAACATCTCCTGCTCGTTGGCCTCGTTGATGGCGGCACCGGCGTTGACCATGTTGTACTCGGTGTCGGGTCCGGCATTGAGGAACACGTTGACGCGCGTGATGCCGTCGGTCCACACAGGCTTGACGGGCACGCCCAGGGCCTCGGCGCCCTTAACGATAAACTCGCCCGAGAAACCGGCGAAAAAGCCCAGGATCGTGGTGTCGACGCCGTAGTGGTCGAGCGTAAACGAGACGTTGAGGCCCTTGCCGTTGGGCGTGTAGACGGCGTTGCGGGTACGCGTGACGGTGTTGGCAGCAAGACCGTCGCAGGCGATGTTGTAGTCAATGGCGGGATTTGCAGTGAGCGTGTAAATCATGAATGTTCCTTTCACGAAGCAACGTGTTAATGAAAGTATATTCCACGCATCGGTAAAAGGCTAGGACAACTCGGTGAACGGTGTGGAAGCGATGAAGTACGGCGGAACACCTCTCCCCCGTGGCGGAACAAAAAGGCGCCCCAGCCGAAACCGGGGCGCCACATGCGCACGAATATGTCGCGTTTCGATTACTGACGATCGAGCTTGCGGACGGCAACGCGCTTGCTGTACTCGTCGACGTGACCGAAGTCGCCGATGCCGACGGACTCGGCAACGTTGGCGCCGGTGGCCATAGCGAGCTTCATGGCCTCCTCGACGTTGTCGCGATCCCTGTACCACTTGTGCAGGAACGCAGCGAGAGTGCAGTCGCCGGCGCAGACGGAAGAAACCAGCTTGATGTTGAACTCACGCTTGGCGTACCAGATGTCCTCGCCGTTGGAGAAGTAAGCGTCGCCGCGGCTACCACGGGTGAGCAGCACGTTCTGGACGCCGGCATCGTGAGCCATCTTCATAGCAACGCGGACCTCGTCGTCGGTGTCGACCGGCACGCCGAAGATGGCCTTCATCTCATGATGGTTCGGCTTGATGAGCAGCGGCTTCTTATGAGCGAGCTCCTTGAGCTTATCGGAGGACAGATCAAGGACGACGTCGGCGCCACGAGCCTGAGCGTGCTCCATGACCTGAGCCAGGAAGTCGGGCGTAGCTTTGGGAGGCACGGAGCCGGAGACGATCAGGCACTCAAGATCGCCCGCGGTGTCCAGGATGTTGTAGAGCTCCTCCTGGTGCTGCGGCGTAATAGGAGCGCCGGGGTTCAGGATGCCGTACTCGTGCTGGCCATCGTTGACGTAGGTGTTGATGCGCGTGATACCGTCGGTCCAGACCGGGCGACACAGGCAGCCCAGGTTCATGACCTCCTCGACGATGAACTTGCCCGTGAAGCCAGCGAAGAAGCCGAGAGCGACGGTGTCGACGCCCATCTTCTTAAAGGCGAAGGACACGTCGAGGCCCTTGCCGTTAGCCGTGTAGCTGGCCGAGCCGGTGCGGACGTTCTCGTCGGGCTCGAGCGGAGAGCTCGAAACCGTCATGTCGACAGCCGGGTTAGCGGTTAGCGTGTAGAACATTTACAGTACCCCCTGTATATGTGAGGGCCGCGTGGCCGGCCCATTCCAACCACGCGGTTACCTCTGATACCAAATTAGCGAGCTGCGGACTCGAGCAGTGCCTTGACCTCGGCGGCGGTGTTGCAGGCGAGCGCCTTCTCGGCGAGCTCGTCGCACTCGGCCTTGGTCCACTGGCTGATGGTCTTGCGGGCGCGCAGGATCGACGGAGCGCTCATCGAGAACTCCTCCAGGCCCCAGCTGATCAGCAGCGGCTCGAGCAGCGGATCGGCAGCGGCCTCGCCGCACATACCGACCATGATACCGGCCTTAACGCCGCTCTCGATGATGTTCTTGAGCGAGCGGAGCACGGCGGGATAGTACACCTGGTACAGGTTGGAGATGGTGTCGTTACCACGGTCGGCGCACATGGTGTAGCCGATCAGGTCGTTGGTGCCGATGGAGAAGAAGTCGGCGACCTCGGCCAGACGGTCTGCGAGCAGCGAAGCGGCGGGCGTCTCGACCATGATGCCGACCTCGATGTTCTCGTTGAACTTGCGACCCTCTTCGGTCAGCTCGGCCTTGCACTGCTCGACGAGCTCCTTGACAGCCAAGACCTCCTCGACGCAGGTGACGAGCGGGATCATGATCTTGACGTCACCGAAGGCGCTAGCGCGCAGCAGAGCGCGGAGCTGGACCTTGTACTGGTCGGGATTGGCCAGGCAGTAACGCACGGCGCGGAAGCCCATGAAGGGGTTATCTTCCTTGACCATGTGCAGATACGGAATCTCCTTGTCGCCGCCCACATCGAGCGTGCGGATGATGACAGGAGCACCCTTGAGCGCGCTGGCGACCTTACGGTAGGCGTTGAACTGCTCCTCCTCGGAAGGAAGCTCAGCAGAGTCCATGAACAGGAACTCGGAGCGGAACAGACCGATAGCCTCGGCGTCGTGATCGAGCGCGTTGGGCACGTCATCGGGGTTACCGATGTTGCAGGCGATGATCTTCTTGATGCCATCGGCAGTCACGGACGGCTTGCCACGAAAGGCCTCGAGGGCTGCCTTCTCGGCAGCGAAGGCCTCGGCCTTGGCGGTGTAGGCAGCGAGCGTCTCCTCGTCGGGATCGGCCTCAACGATACCCTTGCCACCGTCGACGACAACGGTCATACCGTTGCGCAGCGCGGTGCAGCTGTTGGAAACCGAAAGGACAGCCGGGATCTCGAGGGCACGCGCGATGATCGCGGAGTGCGACGTGCGGCCACCGGTCTCGGTGACGATACCGGCAACGTGAGCCTTATCGATCGTGGCGGTCATGGACGGCGTGAGGTCATGCACGACAACGACGGTGTTCTCGGGCAGGACGGAGAGGTCGACGACCTCCTTGCCCAGCAGCTCGGCCAGAATACCGGTGCGGATGTCGGCGATGTCGGCCGCGCGCAGACGGAACATCTCGTCGTCCATGGACAGGAACATGTTCTCGAACATGGTCGAGGTGTCCATGAGCGCCTGCTCGGCGCAGGTGCCGCCGTCAATGGCGGCGTTGATGGCGTCAGTCATGCCCGGATCCTGAGCCAGGACAATGTGTCCGCTCATGATCTCGGCCTCGGCCTCGCCCACCGTCTCCTTCATGTGGTCGGCCTGAGCCTGGGTCTTCTCGCAGAAGACCGAAAGAGCGGACTGATAGCGCTCCTTCTCTGCTGCCGAATCAGCAACCTCGTGCGGCTCAAACGTCAAGTCGGGATCGACGGCGACCATGACGGTGCCGATACCGATGCCCTCGGAAGCGTTGACTCCCTGATACATTCCCATTCCTCTCTCCGTGTCATGTGATAAAGCGTTTTGCCATATCCATGACAAAAGAGCGCAGCTACCTTACAACAGGTCACTGCGCCCCCAAATATGAACTTAGTTGTTCAACATGCGACCCGTTTGAGTTCTACTCGCCAAGACCGCTCTTGATGAGCTCGATGGCAGCAGCCAGAGCCTCGGCCTCGTCAGCGCCGTCGCACTTGACCTCGACCTCGGTACCGCAGGGGATACCAGCAGCCATGAGGGCCATCGGGGACTTGCCGTTGACCTCCTTCTCGGGGGTGACGACCGTCACGTCACAGGCGTACTTGCCCATGGTGGAGGCGAACAGACCAGCCGGACGCATGTGCAGACCCTGAGGATTAACGAGGGTAGCCTTCTCAGAAACCATAATTGACTCCTTTTTGTGTTTAACCCCTGTCATGCATGTGGCAGGAGTCAGATTCACGACGTTGTTTATATTAACTCACATCAAACGGTTTTTCATTGTGTTTCACACGAATTGTTGGACAGATGTCGTATCCCTGCGCTCGCCTGCCGGGCGGGACGGTTAAGTTTGCTGCTCTACAGTCCTGCGCAAG
>CABQNA010000149.1 GCA_902465425.1 uncultured Collinsella sp. | reverse complement strand
TGACGCGAGAGCGCCACCAGCAGACGACGCGTCTGGACATGGTCGGCGCCGGTCTGCGAGCAGCCAAAGGGATGCGGGAAGTAGTAAACACCCTCCAGCGAGCCATCGACCAGATCCTGGGCCTGCTCACACATGGCACGGGCGACTTCGTTGACACAGCCGACCGTGGGGATGATCCACAGCTCATTACGCGTCGCGGCACGACCGTCGGCGCGGCGGAAGCCCATAAAGGTCTCAGGCTCAACGGGATCCACGACCGGATGCGTGGGGTTGTAGGCGTACTCGACCTCGCCCGAAAGGTTGGTCTTCACATTGTGCGTGTGGAGCCACTGACCGGGCTGGACATCGCCCGTCACATGGCCGATAGGAAGGCCGTACTTGATGACGCCCTCCCCTGCGGCAATCGCGCGCACCGCCATCTTATGGCCCTGCGGAATATCCTCCGCGGCCACGACCTCGCCCACCCCGGGAACCGCGACGGCGGTGCCCTTGGCAAGCGGCGACAGCGCAACGATCACGTTATCGGCCGGATTGATCTGGATAGTATTCATTACAAATGGTCCTAACCCTACAGGTTGAGCAGAAGTCGAGACGCGGGCACGCCGTCCCGCGCCCGCGTCTGCGCCGGAAATTTACGCCTGAGCGTTGGCGAAGGCCTGCTTGGCGCCCTCGGCACGCACGACAGCGAGCGCGCTGACGACAAACTCCTCAAGACCTGCGATCTGCGTAAGGTCCTCGCCCCACATCTGCTCGTTGGTGAGCACGTCGTGCACCAGCTGGGCATCGTCGGCGCCGGCATGGGCGGCGTAGAAGTCGAGCACGAAGGCGTCGTCCTGAGCGGTGTACTCGGTGCCGTCGGAGCGACGCAGGTGCAGGCCGTCGCCCTCGCGGGACACGAGCTCCTGCGTGTAGAAGGAGATGAGCGTAGCGAGGCTCGTCGCCAGGCACTTGGGCAGGTTGCCGGTCTCGGCAACGTAGTCCTTGAGCGTGGGCAGGTCGCGAGCGCGCCACTTAGCCGTGGAGTTGAGGCAGATGGAGAGCAGCGCATGATCAATAAACGGGTTGTCGAAGCGGTTTTCGACGGCGGCGGCAAAGGCCTTGCAGTCCTCGACATCCAAGTCGGCGGCAAGCGTCGGAATGACCTCTTCGTAGAGCATGGTGTTCATGAAGCCGCGAATGGTCTCGTCATGCATGCAGTCGCGCACGATATCAAAGCCGGCAACCCAGGAACCCGGAACGAAGGCGGTGTGGGCACCGTTGAGGATGCGGACCTTGCGCTTTTTGTACGGGGTGACGTCGGGAGTCACAAAGACACCCGGAAGACCAGCCTTCACAAAGGGAAGCTTCTCGGCAAGCGACTCGTCGCCCTGGATGCCCCACATCTGGAAGGGCTCGCGCACGGCCAGGAAGGGATCCTCGTAGCCCAGACGCTCAGCCACCGCGGCGGCCTCGGATGCGTCGCGGATACGGCCCGGTACGATGGTGTCGACGAGCGTGGTGCAGACGGTGCAGTCGTTAGCCATCCACTGCGCAAACTCGTCCTCCCAGCCCCAGTCGCTCACATACTGGTTCATGATGCGCAGCAACTCCTCGCCGTTGTGATCGATGAGCTCGCAGGCGAGGACGATGACGCCCGGCTTACCGGCAGCCCAGCGGGTGTGGAGCACCTGGGCAAGCTTGGCGGGGAAGCTCGCAGGTGGCATGTCGTCGGCCTTGCAGGACGGGTCATAGGCGATACCGGCCTCGGTGGTGTTGGAGACGATGATTTCCAGGTCGTCGGAGACGGCGACCTCCATCATGGCGCGATAGTCGTCCTCACGATACGGGTTAAGGCAGCGGCTGCAGGCGCTGATCACGCGGGACTCGTCAACCGTGTTGCCGTTCTCCTTGCCGCGCACCAGCACGGTGTACAGGTCGTCCTGGGCATTGATACCGTCGGCAAAGCCAAAGGCACCGCTGATGGGCTGCACCATGACGACCTTGCCGTTCCAGCCGGTGGCCTCGTTGCCCATGTCAAAGAAGCGATCGACGAAGGCGCGCAGGAAATTGCCCTCGCCAAACTGCAGAACCTTCTCGGGAGCGTCCTTGGGCAGCAGATAGCCCTTGTAGCCGATCTTCTCGAGCGCATCGTAGCTGATGTTCTCCATCTGTGTCTCTCCTTAGATAGCTGTTAGCGTGCAAGCAAAACGGGGGCGCCGCGTGTGGCAATGGCGCTCCCGAGTTCGATGTGATTCGATGCAGGCTTATGCCTCGACGGTGTCCAAATCAAAGCCAAAGTAGCGGACCGCGTTGTTGTAGCTGATGTCGCGCACAACCTCGCCCAGCAGCTCCATGTCGGCCGGGTACTTGCCCTGCTCGACCCACTCGCCGATCACGCTGCACAGCACGCGACGGAAGTACTCGTGGCGCGGATAGGACAGGAAGGAGCGGGAATCGGTAAGCATGCCCACAAAGTTGCCCAACACGCCCTCGTTAGCCAGAGCCGTAAGCTGCTCGCGCATGCCGACCTCGTTGTCGTTGAACCACCAGGCGGAGCCGTTCTGGATCTTACCGGCAGTCGGAGCCTCCTGGAAGCAACCCATGACGGTATCGATCATGGTGTTATCGATGGGGTTCAGGCTGTACAGGATGGTCTTGGGCAGGCCGCAGGTCTCCTGGATGGAGTTGAGGAAATCGGCGAGCTGGTCGGACGGCGTGTAGTTGGAGATGCAGTCGTAGCCGGTGTCGGGACCGAGTTTGGCGAACATGGCGCGGTTGTTGTCGCGCTTGCAGCCAAAGTGCAGCTGCATGGCCCAGCCCAGACGGACATACTCGCCGGCAACGAACTGCATAAAGGCAGTCTTGTACTTGAGGACCTCTTCCTCGGTAAGCGGCTCGGCAGCCAGACCCTTGGCAAAGATAGCCTCGATCTCGTCGGCGGTAGCCGGGACATACATAACGTAGTCGAGTGCGTGGTCGGAGGCGCGGCAGCCCAGCTCGTGAGCAACGTCGTAGCGCTTGGAAATGGCAGCCTTCATGCCCTCAAAGTCGCTGACCTCAACGCCGGCAACCTCGGAAAGGTGCTTGCAGTAGTCGGCAAACTCCTGGCCGCGCTCGATGCGCAAAGCGGCATCGGGGCGCATGGCGGGAACGACCTGAACGTCAAAGCTGTCGTCGGCGGCAATCTTCTTGTGCCACTCAAAGCTGTCGGCGGGGTCGTCGGTAGTGCAGATCATGCGGACGTTGGACTGCTTGATCAGGTTGCGGCAGGTAAAGCTGGCCTCGGCGAGCTTGGCGTTGGCAAGGTCCCAGACCTCCTGGGCAGTCTTACCGTTGAGGACGCCCTCGTAGCCAAAGTAGCGCTTAAGCTCCAGGTGGCTCCACTCAAAGACAGGGTTGCCAACGCAGCGACCCAGGGTCTCGGCCCACTTTTGAAACTTCTCGCGAGCAGGGGCGTCACCAGTGATAAAACGCTCGTCGACGCCATTGGCGCGCATCAGACGCCACTTGTAGTGGTCGCCGCCCAGCCAAACCTCGGTGATGTTCTCAAAACGCTTGTCCTCCCAAATCTCCTTGGGAGAAATGTGGCAGTGATAGTCGACGATGGGCATGCCCTCGGCAAAGTTGTGGAACAGCTCCTCGCCGGTCTTAGTGCTCAGCAGGAAATCCTGATCGTCCATAAAGTTTTTCATCAAACAGCCCCTTTGCTGGCAACGCGGGCGCACGGCGCGCTCGTTATCCTTTAGGTGAACGTTCACTATACTAATCCATTGCACCTCAAAAGGTGAACGTTCACCTAACCACCACGGGGTGAACGGTAGATTTTGCCCGTTCAACGGTTGCTGGAGATGTGACTTGCATGTATTGCGGACTGTTTGGCGTCCCCGAACACCGAACTTGAGCGCTTTTGCTCAGGTGGGTCATGTCCCGACGTACATTTTTGGGAGTATTCAGCATTGGAGCGCGCCGTGCGCCATCCTCAGCGTCCTATTTGGAACGCAGATAGCGCCCGATCGGCATAAAAAGTGCCCCCGATGGCAAATTTGAACTGCCTCCCATTTCTTGGACATGAGAAATGGGAGGCTTTTTATGCGTGTCG
>CABQNA010000148.1 GCA_902465425.1 uncultured Collinsella sp. | reverse complement strand
CCTCGCGGGTATCGGTATCCAAAAGCTGATATTTAAAGCTTGAGCTGCCGGCGTTGACAACAAGTACGTTCATGAGACTCCTTTGCAGTGCAATACGGTCGACGCAGACCCCTTAAGGCGGCCGCATTTTAATAAGAAGTTATCACAACTTGATAAATAGCTATCAAGCATATCGCCCAACGAGCACAAAAGAGGGGCCGAACGGCGCTCGGTCGTCCAGCCCCTCCCCTCTTGCAATTACTTGCCGTTGACGATGCGCTCGACGTCGGAAGCGATCATGAACTCCTCGTCCGTGGGGATGACGAAAATCTTGACCTTGGAATCCTTGGCGGACAGGCACCAAGCGCCGTCACCACGCAGGGCGTTGCGGGCATGATCCATCTTGACGCCCATAAAGGCCAAGCGGTCGGCCACGCCGGCGCGGACGGCCGGAGCGTGCTCGCCGATGCCGGCAGTAAAGACCAGGGTGTCCATACCGCACATAGAAGTAGCCATCTCGGCAGCCTTGGCGGCAATCTTGTAGACAAACATGTCGAAGGCAAGCTGAGCATCGGGGTCACCAGCGGCGGCGAGCTCCTCGACGTTGCGGCAGTCGTTGGTCTTGCCGCCGGTCACAGCCAAAAGGCCGGACTTCTTGTTCATCATCTCGTCGACCTCGTCGAAGGTGTAGCCGCCCTCGCGCTGCAGGTAGCACACGGTAGCCGGGTCGATGGAGCCGCAGCGGGTGCCCATCATGACGCCGTCGAGCGGGGTGAGGCCCATAGTGGTATCCATGCACTTGCCGTCCTCGATGGCGCACAGGGAAGCGCCGGAGCCGATATGGCACACGACGACCTTGCGGGCCTCGCCGTTGGTCATCTCGGCGACCTTCTTGGAGATGTAACGGTAGCTGGTGCCGTGGGCGCCGTACTTACGAATGTGCAGCTTGTCGCAGACGTCCTTGGGCAGGGCGTAAGTCTTGGCGACCTCGGGCATGTTGAAGTGGAAAGCGGTGTCGTAGACCGTGACGTTGGGCAGATCGGGATACTGCTCGAGGCAGTACTCGATAACGTTGGCCTCGGGGTTGTTGTGCAGCGGGGCGAGCGGAGCGACCTCGCGGATCTTGGCGAGAACGTCCTCGTCGACGAGGGAGGAATCGCCGAAGTACCAACCACCCTGAACGATACGGTGGCCGATACCCTCGATCTTGACGCCGTTGGCCTCGAGGTCCTTCAGGACGACCTCGATGGCGACCTTGTGGTCAGGGAACTCGATGTTCTCGGTCACCTTCTTGGAACCGTTGGCAGCGTGGGTGAAGGTACCGCCGGTAAAGCAGACGCGCTCGCAGGAGCCCTTTGCGGACACCTTGTGGGACTTGGTATCGATGACCTGATACTTAAGGGTCGAAGATCCTGCGTTGACGACCAGAACGTTCATGTGTCTCCCTACTAACAGGCGGTGTGGCGCCGCCAGGTTACATACGCTTCAATAATAAACCCAAACGCCCTCGCGCTCGGGTTTATTGCGTTGATATATAAGTTATCGGTGCCCAAATACTCATGGCCTTTGACTTGTAAGACGAAAGAGCGCGGGGATATACACCAAAGAAGATATCCCGAGCGCTACAAGCAATATGACTCGAATGCCCGCGATGCTGCTCAACGCAGCATTGAACAGATAGAAAAGGATGGCACCCACCGCCACCATCTGGCTTTGGACCGAAATTAGTGAACAGCGCATCGAAGAATCGACAGCATTTTGAAAAATTGAGTATTTAATTGGCGCAAATAACGAGTAAGCGACCGTCTGCAGTACATAGAACACGGGCAGCAAATAGACCGGAGTAAAGGGAATCAAAAACAGAGCAGTCAGGGAAAGGCGCACGATGCCGCAAATACGCGCAAAACGGCCCTTGTCGACATGAGCAATCACACTGGGCACAATAAGCCCCATGGAGGCCGAGGCAAGGAGCTGGACCGCAATGATCACACCCGAAGCGACGGCATTCATTCCGCGACCCGCAAGCAACAGTGAGAAAAAGTCTTCCAGGGCGACAAAAGCAAATGCCTGAGAGCAGTCCATGATGAACGCTGAACGAAGAATGCCGTTACGCGCAATAGCGGCACCGATCATCTTCGGGCTAATTCCACGCTTAGGTGTCGCTGCAGTGTCCCCTCTTCGCATCTCAGGAATGCAGACAACGACAACCAACGTCAACACCATTGCGATGATATCTGCCGAAAGACCAATGAGATATGCACCGACAGACGAAATGAAACCGCCCACGCAAGCGGAGATGGCATAAGAGGCATAGAAAACAAATCGCTCAACGACATTAAGTCTTACGAGCTGGTCCTGAGAGACGCTGTCAATGTAGATCGCTTCTATGGATCCGCTCACACATGCAACTGCAAATCCTTTGAGAGCAAACGCGCCGATTAAAAGCAGAGGAGAACGGGCGAAAAGTAGGGCGGCGTAGTATCCAAGCATTCCCACGACGCCAACGAGACCGCTTGTCTTTCGTCCAAACCTGTCAGCAATATAACCAGTAGGAACCTCAAGAATGAACTTACTCACTTGGTATGCAATCATCATGCTAGAAATCGCTACCATCGAGAATCCGACGAATTCAAGGTAGACAGTTAGGAAATACAAAATGGTGCTGAAGTTCGACAGGAAAACGAACGTCATATAAAGCAAAACCGTACGGTTTTTCATGCTCCGCCCTCCAAGAGCCAGCAATCTAAATCAGAATCTTGGAAAAGCATGAGGGCAAAGCTGTCAGCTATGTGTTACAAGGCGTCAATAATCACTTGACGTCTCGAAGCCTATTAATTTCACGAAGCAAGATGACGCAATAGGTGCAGAAAAACCGTCTGGTGTCGATTGGTCCAGGCATTTTGTCGATAGCAAAAATAGATGGGCAAGGCCACGTCATGCGAGGCTTCAATGGAGCACTCACTCACTTCTGATCCATCCGATGCGAGAGAGGACCCAGACAAACTCAATATCAATCCCCCAGCTTGAAGAAACTCAGCCTGAGCCCTGCTTCCGTATTCAACATCACGGAAGCGAAAATTGACGAGCTGGGCTTCAGGGCATTGGTTAATCGCATTGAGACAGGGTGACAAATTAATGGGAACAGCGAGCCTGCCGCTCAGTAACTCGCGAATGGTCATAGCACCCACAGATTGATGACCCGCTGGGCACGAAAGAACCTTGAGCTCCTTTTCACCCAAGTATTTCGAAGAAAGGACACTATCCCTTGGTTCCTCAAATGAGATGGCCGCATCCGAAATGCCAAGCACAAGTGATTCAAAGCATGTGGCCGTTGGCTGATGCCAAACATCAAGGTGAATCTGGGGGTGCGAGCTTTCAAACGAGTCGTACCAGTTTTCGGAAAAAAGACGCCCCCGCCCGTGAAGACAGGGGGCGTAAAGACGGAAGTGGCCGTCGGGCGAAACGCCGCCGTTCCCCGATTGAGCGTACTTTTTGAGATCGTCGACTTGTGCCAGGATCACGCGTGCACGACGCGCAAATTCTCTGCCCGCCGGAGACAAAACAGCCTCCCCCGCCGATCGGTCGAGCAAAACAATCTGATACTCAGATTCCAACTTTTTGATTGCCGACGAAACGGCCTGTGGGCTCACGTGAACGGCGCGAGCCGCTTTGCGCACGCCGCCGTAGTTCGCTACCGCTTGAAGGTATTCGAGTTGAGAAAGCTGCATAGGTTACTCCAAAGGCAGCCAAGGCGACGGGCTGTGCGTCCTCAGATGAGGTTCTCGCCCAGGTTCTTGCCGCCGAGGACGTGCATGTGGAAGTGCATGACGGTCTGACCGGCGTTGACGCCCTTGTTGGAGATGACGCGGAAACCGTCCTCCAGGCCCTTGGCCTTAGCGACCTCCTGGATGGCATGGGCCATGGCGCCCATGGTCTCGGCAGGCACGTTGTCGGCGATGTCGCTGTAGTGCTTCTTGGGGATCACGAGCGTGTGGACCGGCGCCTGGGGGTTGAGGTCGTCGAAGGCGATGACCTGGTCGTCCTCATAGACAACGGTCGAAGGGATCTCGTGGTTGGCAATTTTGCAGAAGATGCAATCACACATGGTTGGTTCCTTTCTCACAAACCAAGGCAGTCTTTTTGGGACGGGGCTTTTTTGACTACTT